>JASHSC010000410.1 GCA_030036915.1 Terriglobia bacterium | reverse complement strand
ATCCACGAGCTCACCATCACCGACGACTGCACGGCGCTCTACAACGCCCGGCACCTCAACTTTGTGCTCGATACGGAAATCTATCGCTCCAATCGCTACGGTTATGAATTCTCCGTGATCTTCATTGACCTCGATCACTTCAAACAGGTCAACGATGTTCATGGCCACCTGGTGGGTTCCAAGCTTCTCTGGATGATCGGCGACAGCATCAAGGGGCACTTGCGGATGATCGACTACGCCTTCCGGTATGGGGGCGACGAATTTGTGGTTCTGCTGCCTCAGACGTCCAAGGAAAACGCCCTGATGGTGGTGCGGCGCATCCGCGAGCTGCTGCTCAACCGCACATTCTTTACGGAAGAGAAGATGAATATCAAGGTCACCGCCAGCTTCGGAGTGGCGGCGTTCCCGGTGGACGGCCGCACGCGCAAGGACCTCCTTCGCCAAGCTGACGAAGCTATGTACCTCGTCAAAAACACCAGCCGCAACAACATTGCCCTGGCGGGGCAAGGCATCATCGGCTGACGCGCGCTCACGCCGCGGCTTTTTCCGCCACCCTCAGCAACCCTTCCATTGACCGTTCCGTGGTTTCGAGGTGCGACATTCCCGGCGCGCTATACTCGCATTCCAGAGACATAGTGCCCGTGTAATGGTCGCGGCGAAGGGCGCGGAGCTGGCCCAGTAGGTTGATGCTTCCCTCGTCCGCGAAGGCGTTGGTGCACTGCTTTCCCGGCGAGACGCATTGCACGCCCTTCAAGTGCATGTGCCAGATGCGGTTCTTCGGCAGCACGTCATAGCCCGAGGGGAAGGAAACCTCGCCGCGGAACCAGGGATTGCCCATGTCCCAGTTGGCGCCCACGTTGGAAGACCTCACGGCGGCCAGTAGGCGCGCCAGCTCGTGCCCGGTTCCTACATTGCACGAGCCTTCGTCTTCAATGGCAATTCGCACTCCCTGGCTTTTCGCCACGGCAGCGGCCTTCTCGAGCTCATCGACGACACGCCCGGCAATCTTCTCGGGCTCAGCAACGCGCCAAAAGGTAAATCCGCGCAGTGTCTCCGTACCCCAGGCGTGCGCGCGGTCGGCCGCCCGCTTCAGCAAATCCATCTGCCCCGAGTAAGGGTAGGCGTCCTTCTCTTTCACGACGATCTCCGTGCCGGGCAACGTGCACTTGTAGAGAGCCGTGCTCACCACGGAAACTCGAAACCCGTATTGGTCCAGCAGATTCCGCACCCGCCGAATGTCCTGCGGGCTGGCCTCCGTGTTGTAGACGCGGCCCCACAGGTGGCGAATCTCAACCCACTGAAGGCCATAGCCCTTCATGATCTTCAGCGCTTCTTCAAAGTCGTCCGAGAAACCATCGGAAATCGCGCCCAGCTTAAACGTGCGGAGCGCCGCTGCATTCTCCGCCGCTTCACCGCGCATCCGGGCAGGGAAGATTGCTGCCACCGGAGCAGCCAGAAAGGTCTTTAGGAAATTGCGGCGGGCGCGATGCGTCGTACTGAAGTCTTGATTCATCTCTTTGCACCTTCGTAACACCCCAGCACTCGCAGGAAGTTCGCGACCTCGCTCAAGTGCGCAAGGGCCTTCTGGCAACTTTCTTCATGCACATTCCCGAGGAAATCGATGTAGAAGAAGTACTCCCACGGGCGGCCGCGCAAAGGGCGCGACTCCATCTTGGTCAAGTCGATACCGCGAAGGGCGAAGACGCTGAGGCATTTGTAGAGCGCACCAGGTACGTTGCGGGTGGAAAACACGATCGAAACTTTGTTGGCCTTACGGCTGACGCGTGCGGTTTTCGAGAGCAAAAAGAAGCGCGTGTAATTTTCGCGATGGTCCTCGAGATGGGCGGCCAGGATGCGGGCATGATAGACCTCCGCGGCAATGCGGCTGGCGATGGCTGCGGCCCCCGGCAGCTGGCGTTCGGCCAGCATTTTCACCGAACCTGCCGTGTCGTAGAACGTAACCCGTTCCACCTGCGGATTCCGGACAAAGAATCGGCTGCACTGCGCCAAAGCCACCGGATGGGAGTAGACCTGGCGCACTTCCTTGCGCTTCGTACCGGGCATGGCGATGAGATTGTGGGCAATTCGCAGGCTCACTTCACCCACGATGTGCAGGCGATTTGAAAGCAGCAGGTCGAAGTTTTCATAGACGGAGCCGGCAAGCGTGTTTTCAATCGGAACAAGGCAGGAGGTCGCGCGTCCCTGAGCAACGCTCGCAAAGGTGGCTGCGAAAGTTTCGCAGGGCAGTACCTGCACGCGCCGCCCCAACAGCTTGTACGCTGCTTCCTCGCTGAATGATCCCCGTTCACCCTGGAATGCGATCAAAGTTGCGGGCATGAATCCGGCCTGTTCCTCGTGGAACGACGAAGGGAGGATGCTACCATGCGTATGCTGGGGCGACAACCTTATCTCACACGCGGACAGAAGGTTGTGGAGGAATTTGAATCGAATCAGACGGGGCGGGAAGCAGCAGGAATGTACTCGAGCCCGAATTCGTATTGGTCGGAGCCAGCGGGCCTGCCGACCCAAACGACCCGCGCCAACATCGGGTTCGCCGTTCCTCCCAGAAGAACCACTTCCACGGTCTGGCCGGAGGTCAGTTCCGCATCCGTCCTCAAACGCATGCCGGATTTTGAGAGGTTGATGGATTCCGCCGTAATGACGGTGGCATCGCTTCCTGAACCGGAAACGAGCGAATAAGGCAGTCTGACCGGGAGGCGGTGTCCTTTCCGTTGACTCTGGTAATTGCGGTCATCCATAGGAATTCCACCTCTTCGTAGATTCTAAATTAGATTTCCATTCCAAGCCAGCCCATATCTGTTTGACGGGTTGGTTGCGGCATCTTGGCGTTCCACATCTGCAAAATGGCGCGGAACTCTCGTGGAAGTCTTTTACTCATCAGACAACTTGATTGCAGCCGAGGACTGGTCTAAGCTCTTCTGCGCTTTGACTGTGGTGGGATTCATGCGAATTCTGCCGACCTTGAAGAACGCAGTCTTTATGCGGGTGTGCAAGACCTCCGTGCATGCTGAGGCGCGATTTTCAAGGCTCCGGCCCGGGCTTGTTTTGAAACAGATTCGTGCTATATTAGGGGAGTGAAACGAACCATCTCTGACATGTTGCAACTCCCGCATGGGACTGTCTTAGCACGAAAAAAGTGGAATGAAACCGTGTACGGTTGGTGAAGGTTCAGGCGCTCTGGCAACGCCAATCCATTCAAGTGCGCAGGTGAGGTCAGCCACGGAGCGAGCGGACTCCCCGCCGGCCGGGCCGGCCGAGTATTCTCCCTCTGAAACCACCATGAATGCATGGCAAGAAATCCTGGGTTATTTGAAAACGAAGGTGAACACCCAGAGTTACCAGACCTGGCTTCGCCCCACTCGCTTCAGCCACGTCAATCATGAAGCGATTGTCGTGCGCGTCCCCAACCGTGAATTCCAGAATTGGATCCAGGAACATTACAGCACCCTGATCAATGAGGCCCTTGCGCACCTCAGCCTGGACCTGCAAAAGGTTCTTTATGTTGTGGAGGAAGACTCCGAACAAAAGCAGATTGAAAAAGGGGACACTAAGGCTTTTCAAACTAAGCTGGATTTTGAATCAGTCGACCACCAGTTGAACCCGCGCTATACCTTCGACACCTTTGTGGTGGGGAACTGCAACCAGTTCGCCCACGCGGCGGCCCAAGCCGTGGCCGAAAGTCCCGCAAAAGCTTATAACCCGCTCCTTATCTATGGCGGCGTGGGATTGGGAAAGACCCACCTGATGCAGGCCGTCGGCCACACCATCAAGAGCAAGTGGAAGGAACGGCGCCTGGCTTACGTTTCCTCCGAAAATTTTACCAACGAGGTCATCAACTCGCTGCGATACGATCGCATGGTCTCCTTCCGGGATAAGTATCGCAACGTTGATGTCCTTCTCATGGACGACATTCAGTTCATCGCGGGAAAAGAACGGACTCAGGAAGAGTTTTTCCACACATTCAACACGCTCTATGAACAACAGAAGCAGGTGGTGATTTCGAGCGACTGCGCGCCAAGGGAAATTGCTGGTTTGGAGGAACGCCTGCGCTCGCGCTTCGCCTGGGGATTGACCGCTGATTTGCAGGCTCCTGATCTCGAGACCAAGCGCGCCATCCTCGCGAAGAAAAGCGAAACTCAGGGAGTGGCCTTGCCTGACGACGTCAGTGACTTTGTGGCGCGGAAAATTAAATCCAGCATACGGGACCTTGAGGGAGCCCTGACGCGGTTGCTGGCTTACGCTTCACTCACCGGTGCCGCCGTTACGCTCGCCATGGCGCAACAGGTTCTCAAAAACCTGGTAGACCTTGAAGATCGCCGCGTATCCATCGAGCACATTCAGCGTGCCGTGTGCCAACACTACGGGCTCAGTTTGGCCCAACTGAAGGCCAAAGACAACCGGCATGCGGTTGCTTATCCGCGGCAGATTGCCATGTTCCTGGCCAAGGAGTTGACCCCGGCGTCGCTTCCGCAGATTGGCAGACAGTTCGGCGGAAAGCACCACACCACCGTGTTGCATTCCATCAGCAAGATCGCCGAATTGCGAGAAAGTGACAGAGAATTGAACAGACTTCTCAACAAGCTACGCGATAGTCTGAATTGAACTTAGGGAGTAATCCAGAACTGACTCGAAAAGGAGACTTGTGAAATTCTCTGGTACGCCGAAAGCCTCGTACCTTTCCACAATTTTCGGATGCACATCAACAGTCAAAATGCCTGTAAGCTACTCCGTCACGGGAGTTTCTAAATTTTTCCACATATCCACAACACTACTACTACTAAATACTGTTCGCTGAGAGATGATTTTTATGGAAATTTCCACAAGTAAGAATGACCTCCTCAAGGAACTGACTCTTACGCAGGGTGTGGTGGAGAAAAAGACCACCATCCCAATTCTCTCCAACCTGCTTTTTGAGGTGGACGAATCCACGCTGCGCATCAGTGCGACGGATCTGGACCTGGGGATTCGCTGTGGATGTCCCGCCAAGGTGAAGGAAGGTGGCGCCGGAGCAGTTCCGGCCAAGCGCCTGTTTGAAATTGTTCGTTCCCTGCCTGATGCCGAGGTGAAGTTCAAACTTCTTGAGAATCACTGGGTGCAGGTGACCTGCGAGCGATCATCCTTCAAGCTGGTGGGAATGGCTCGGGACAATTTTCCGGTTTTGCCCGATGTTCCCAAACCCTTGGCCTCGCTCCCCGCCAATGTTTGCAGCGCCATGATTCACAAGACCATTTTTGCCATCTCCAATGAAGAATCGCGATACACCTTGAACGGTGCACTACTCCTTCTTAAGCCTGAGAGCGTCAGCATGGTGGCGACGGATGGGCATCGCCTAGCGCTGGTTGAGCGCGACGTCCCGGTGCAGGGATTGAAGAATGAGTTGCGCCTGCTGGTACCCAAAAAGGCGATGGCAGAACTCATTCGCCTGATCGCGGAGGTGGAAGAAGAAACCATCATCGAAATTTCCAAGGACGAAAGCCACCTTTTCTTCCGCATTGGCACCCGCGTACTGATTTCGCGAATGTTGACGGGCCAATTCCCCAACTATGAGGCCGTCCTTCCGCGCGAGAATACCAAGATCGTTGAGATGGACAAGGATAAAGTTACGGCGGCCGTTCGCCGCGTCGCTCTGCTGGCGGACGAGCGCTCCCACGCCATTCGCATGCAGGTCGAGAAAGACAAAGTGGAAGTCTTCTGTTCCAGTGGCGAATATGGAGAGGCCCACGAGGTCCTCGACGCCGCCTACGACCACGAGCCGATGCAAATCGGATTCAATTACCAGTACCTTCTCGATTTCCTGGGAGTGGTCGGCGAGGGTGGAAAAATCCGCATCGAGTTGAAGGACGAGCAGAGCGCTGGGCAGCTTCGGCCGGCGGAGCAGGATGCTTACCGGTATCGCTACGTCGTCATGCCGATGCGAATTTGAGCTCGGTAGCATGCCTCGGGCCTTGCTGCCGGCCTGGGATTGAAGAAGAGGGAATCGCTATACTGAAATCACGCCATAAGCTCCATTCGAGTTCCCGCGATAATCGCCAACGAGTGGGATTTCTCCAGCCTGGCCAACTTACAAAGCATCAAATAAGCAGGAGGTTTTGAAAGCAAGTGAGTAAAGAGAAAGAACAGGAAAAGAACGGCACCCAGAATTACGATGCGGACAGCATCAAGGTCCTGGGCGGCTTGGAAGCGGTCCGCAAGCGGCCGGCGATGTACATTGGCTCAACCGGACCCGTGGGGTTGCACCACCTGGTTTGGGAAGTTGTGGACAATTCCGTGGACGAGGCTCTGGCAGGCTTCTGCGACCTCATCACCGTGGTGGTCCACGCCGATAATTCCGTCACCGTCATCGACAATGGCCGCGGCATTCCCGTGAACATGCACAAGGAGGAAGGCCGCTCCGCCGCGGAAGTCGTCATGACCGTCCTGCACGCGGGCGGGAAATTCGATTCCAAGAGCTACAAAGTCTCGGGCGGTCTGCACGGAGTGGGCGTCTCCGTGGTCAACGCGCTTTCCGAGTCACTCGAACTCGAAATCTGGCGCGATGGCTACACCTGGGAGCAGTCCTATGAACGCGGCAAGCCCCTCGCTGCCCTGAAGCGCGCCGGCAAGACGGAGAAAAAGGGGACGAAGGTTACCTTCCTTCCCGACACCCAGATTTTTTCGTCCATCGAATTCAACTTTGACACGCTCTCGCAGCGCCTGCGCGAGCTCTCGTTCCTGAACAAAGGCCTGACCATCCGCCTGAAAGACGAGCGCAGCAACAAGCAGAGCGAGTTCCACTACAACGGCGGCATTTCGGAATTCATCAAGCACCTCAACAAGAACAAGGACGTGCTGCACCCCACGCCCATCTACGGCGAAGCCGACCGCGACGACGTCCACATGGAATTCGCCATTCAGTACAACGACG
>JASHSC010000039.1 GCA_030036915.1 Terriglobia bacterium | reverse complement strand
TATCATTCAGCGCCACGCTTGAGTTCTGATAGTACTTCCGCACAAACAACCCCATTTGATATTGCTGCTCGTAAACGTTGTGTGTGCACTGGGGAAGATACCAAAGCAGGCGCCATCCTTTTTCCAGGACGGGAAGGAGAAGGAGCATCATGACTGCTGCGCAGGCAAGGTGCCGGGGCGCGGTCCAGGTGCGCAGGGACTTCAGTGGGGGCGGGTTCGGCATGACGACGGGCAATTGCAGGCCCAGTAGAATAATCGCCAGTACGTTCCAGTAGGCATCGTAACGGTACAGCGATACCCCCCCGACATATTCCAGATGCGCCATTCCCAGCAGAAACAAAATCGCCGTCATGAGCTGCCGGCTTTCGCGCCACCGGCTGCCTTTTCCATTTGCCACCATGTAAAGCAAAAGGATGGAGATCAGGAGCGTCAGCATATGCGGGCTGTTGCGAATGGTTACCCAAACGGGATTGAAGAGGGAAAAAGCGAATGCACCGGGCGAAGCTCGAAAGTCCGGCAGCGTCGCCTTCAAGAGGACCGAGTTGGGAAACCAAAACCATCCGTGTGAAACTGAAATCTCGCCGTTAATAAGCACAGGGAGGAAGCCGCAGACGGCCAGACCTGTGGCGAATCGCCAGCTTTTTAGAAACAGAGTGAATCCCGCCACCGCAGCGATCAAAAACATTCCTTCAAAACGCACGCCCGTGACCAGCGGGGCAAGAATCAACAGCGTAATCGAATCACGACGAGCGGCGGAGGGAGATTCATCAGAAAGCCAACGCGCAGCAAGAAAGATGAAGAGCATGTCTATGAGCGTTTGCAACCCGACTTCCATTCCGGCGAGAGCAAACATGGGGAGTGGAACAAGGAGAATGATTCCCAACATCACGGTGAAGCGAATTGCGGGTGCCAACTTATACCAGGAGAGAACTTCGTTCGCGACCACCAGAATGATGAGGGCAAAAACCACGTTCCATACGAGGGGAGCAAACTGGTTCACTCCCGTTAGGTAATATGTCAGGCTGATGAGCAAGGTCCACAGCAGTGAGGATGATGTGGACGTGAATTCATAGTGCGTAACACCCCAAACTCCGAACTGCGAAAAGTTCTTGGCCATCGCCATGTGGATGTAAGGGTCATCCATCGCATAGACCAAGTAGCCGTGATTTGCGCTAATGGAAAGGTTTACGATGATCCAGACCAGCAGCAGGAAAAAAGCCGCGGATGCATAGAGCGGCCAATTTTGAAACAGTGTCTTTTTCAACGGCGGCGCCGTCCCCGGCGGAGGAGAGGAGTATAAACCATCGAACCGCGGGAAACCAGCGCGGCCCCCGATGGCGAGTTCTTTCCGCGAACTCCGCCGCCCTTGATAGCAGCGCTCGCCGTTGTTATGCTGCCACACTATGACCGCATTCCGCGCGATCCCTTTGCCCAATGTGAACCTGATCGCGGCCTACTCAATTTTCATTGCGAGCTACACCGTGTTTGCCCTGGGCAAATTTCCCGGGCTGAAAATTGACCGTCCCGGCGCGGCCATCATCGGCGCGGTTGCTATGGTGGCATTCAAGATCGTTCGGCCCGGTGAGGCCCTGCATTTCATTGATTTCTCCACTCTGGTCCTGCTTTTTTCCATGATGCTGATCGTGGGCAATCTTCATCTGGTGGGATTCTTCGAGTGGAATGTGGATCTCATTCTCCGGAGGCTGAATCCCAATCACCTGCTGCCCGTCGTGGTATTTGCCAGCGGATTGTTTTCCGCGTTTTTTGTGAATGACATTGTGTGCCTGGTGATGGTGCCTTTTGTGCTGGCCATCACCCGCCGGATGAAGCTTGCGCCCACGCCTTACCTGCTGGCGGTAGCGACGGGATCGAACGTCGGCAGCGTGGCGACGATCACAGGAAATCCGCAGAACATGCTGATCGGTTCGTTTTCCGGAATTCGCTACCGCGACTTTCTGCTTCACCTGGGGCCAGTGGCGGTGGGCGGAATCTTCCTGGATTGGGCTGTGCTGCATTGGTTGTACATGCGCAAGCGGCCCGCGGCGCCGGCGTATGAGGCCCTGGACCTGCCCGTTCTTGACCTCTCGCGTTTAGCCAAGCCTGCGGTGGTGGTGATGGTCGTCATGGTCGGGTTCCTGATTGGCGTGCCGCCAGCCATGATGGCGGCGCTCGGCGCGGCGGCCCTGTTAATTTCCCGCACCACGGATCCGGGCAAGCTTTACAAAGAAGTGGATTGGGGGCTTCTGGTTTTTTTCGTCGGGCTCTTCTTGATTGTCGGCGGCGCGCAAAATGCCGGGATCGTGTCTCGGCTGATGGCGCTGGTGCGGCACTGGAATCTCCAGCGGCTCGACGTGTTCACTGTGGTCGTGGCACTGCTCAGCAACGTGGTGAGTAACGTTCCGGCCGTCATGTTGTTGAAGTCGCTGGTTCCTGGTTTTGCCGCTCCCCACACGGCGTGGCTGGTGCTCGCCATGGCCAGCACGTTGGCGGGAAACCTGACGATTACCGGCTCGGTGGCGAATATCATCGTCATCGAATCGGCGAAGCCGGACGTCCACATCGGCTTCTGGGATTATTTCCGCCTCGGAATTCCCGTCACACTCCTCACCCTCCTGCTCGGACTCGGGTGGCTGGCGCTGGTGCGATGAGCGGCGGCGCGCACCACGCCTTCACCCGCTGCATCTGGCACTCTGTAACTGGCACGCTGCTGCACACGTCAATCATGAGGTAGAATATTCGTGGAAGACCCAGCCGAAATTCCAAGAGGGAGAAATGCCCATGAAAAGAATTAAGATGTCTCTGATTCTGATGGTGGCCTGCGGGATCGTGGTGATGGTCGCGGCGCAGTTGAAGGCTGCGGATGAGCCGACCAAGGTCGACGGAACATGGGAAATATCCATGGAGGGTCCTAACGGAACCATGACTCAAACCCTCACGCTCCAGCAAGACGGCACTACGATCAAAGGGAGCATTTCCGGGCGCAGGGGCGACACCCCGATTACCGGTACTGTTGATGGAAACAAAGTCACCTTCCAGGCCAAGCGTGAAACTCAAAACGGCGGCACATTTGTGACGGACTACACGGCCACCGTGGACGGCGATTCCATGAAGGGCAAGATGCACAACGAGCGGTTCGGGGACCACGACTTCACCGCCAAGCGCAAGTAGCCGGCCGAAATCAGGAGCGGAAGTTAACCGATGCTTCACGTGTGTGAATTGAGCGCGGGCTTGTGGTAGAGTCAGGCGAGCAGAGGGTGGACGATGAGCTCAGTTCAGGAAGTTGTGCGGCTCCCCCCGGTTGAAATCCCCATTCGGACGTCTTCCCCGCGTAACGTCGCAGTGGACGCCTACCGGGGATTTGTGATGCTCCTGATGATGGGTGAAATTCTGCGCTTTTCGAAGGTGGCGCAGGCATTTCCCACCAGTCTTTTCTGGCACATTCTCGCCTACCACCAAACCCATACCGAATGGGTGGGATGTTCGCTCCACGACCTGATTCAACCTTCGTTTTCGTTCCTCGTCGGCGTGGCTTTGCCCTACTCGATTGCCAGCCGCTTGGCCAAGGGCGCCACCTTCCGGCAGATGTTTGGGCATGCGCTGTGGCGCGCCTTCGCGCTGTGTGCTCTGGGGGTCTTCCTGCGCTCCATGGACTGGCCATCCACCCACTGGACCATGGAAGATACTCTGAACCAGATCGGGTTTGGATATCCTTTCCTCTTCCTTCTGGGATTCAAGCCGCCGAAGTGGGCTTGGACCGCCTTGGGCCTGATCCTGACGGGTTACTGGCTGGCCTGGGCGCTCTACCCGGTGGCCCCCGCCAATTTCAACTGGCCGTCCGTCGGCGTGCCTTTTGCGTGGAACGCCCAACACAACTTCACGGGTTTCGCCGCGCATTGGAACAAGAATTATAACCTGGGAGTCGCCTTCGATCAGTGGTTCCTGAACCTTTTCCCGCAGCCCAGGCACTGGGTCTATAACCCCGGCGGATATTTGACGCTCAGTTTCATCCCCACCCTGGGCACCATGATCCTGGGACTCATCGCCGGCCGCTGGCTGCGTGAATCCGCGCCGCAAATCCCTCTGAAGAAATTTATGGTGGCGGGCGTGGCGGGAATTGCGCTGGGCTTCTTCTTTCACTTCACACACATTTGCCCCATCGTGAAACGAATCTGGACGCCGAGTTGGACGCTCTTCAGCGGTGGAATGTGCTTCATGATGCTCGCGGGGTTCTGCTGGGTGATCGAAGTGAAGCGGCAGAAAGGCTGGGCGTTTCCCCTGGTGATTATCGGCATGAATTCCATCGCAGCTTATTGCATCGCCCATTTCATGGAGAATTTCCTCATCACCACTTTCCGCATTAACCTCGGCCCGCACTTCTTCGAATTTCTCGGTACCGGCCTCCAACCGCTCATGGAAGGCATCGCCGTACTTTCCTGCTACTGGCTGGTGCTCTTCTGGATGTACCGCCGGAAGATCTTCCTGAAAATCTGAAACCGCGCAATGCGGCGATGGTGTAGCGCGGGTGCCCCCACCCGCTTTTCGACCCTCGTTTCGATATGACCGCAGGTGAGGTTACTCGCGTCCCGATTCTTGCGGGTGGGGACACCCGCGCTGCAATTCCTGGGCGCTATCGCATGCTTGTTGCAACGCACGTCGGTGGTAGCCACGGTCAGTGCTTCTCTGACCGTGGGTTGTTCTTGCCGGGCGATTTTTTTGGGAGTAGCATGGCCATCATCCACCCGATTCCCAACGCTGGAGGTCCACATGGCACGACTCGCACCTGCTTTGCTCATTTCCCTTAGCTTTATTGCGGGTGCGGCGGCA
>JASHSC010000409.1 GCA_030036915.1 Terriglobia bacterium | reverse complement strand
CCATCACGTCGGGATGAAACCTCTTGGCGCGCCAATCCTCTCGCGGTAGAATCTCGTCAGTCTTGGATTGAAACCGCATGAACACTTGGACTCTTCCTGCCGTCCTACTGGACGCGAATCCGCTGATTGATTTTTGGCGGAATTTTCAGCTCGTTGCCCGCAACGACAGCTTTCTCGAGATTTCCATCGGCATTCTGGTCCCTGCGGCGCTGCTGGGCTTGCTGGCACGCCGCCAGCGCCAGCACGTGCGCACCGCCCTGATTCTCTACGCTCTGGGCATCATCTTAATGACCATTTCGGCCATTCCCGCGGCTCTTGACATGCCCAACGCCACCAAGGCCCTGCAATCGGCGGGATTCTTTCTGGTGGGTTGCGGGTTCGTCAAGCTGGCCAGCATCATCATCTTCGACGTCGTCCTGCGCTTCACGCCCCTCGCGCCACCTCAGGTGCTTCGGGATCTTATGGTGGCCGCCGGTTACTTCGGTGTAGGCCTGTGGTTGCTGGCGCACTACGGCCTGTCACTCTCCGGCTTGGTGGCAACCTCCGCGGTCATGAGCGGAGTGATTGTCTTCTCGCTTCAGGACAGCCTCTCAAACATCCTGGGCGGGCTAGTGCTGCAAATTGATGACAGCCTGCATGTGGGCGATTGGGTGAAAATCGATCAGACCTCGGGCAAGGTGAAGGAGATCACTTGGCGCCACGTGGCGATAGAATCACGCAACTGGGATACGATCATCATTCCCAATAGCGTGCTGATCAAATCCCAGGTGCTGATTCAGGGGCAGCGCGCCGGGCAGCCGCTCCAAACTCGCCGCTGGGTGTGGTTCAACGTCGATTTCCGTGTGCCCCCACCTGAGGTTATCCGCGTGGTTACCGACGCTTTGGTGAGGGAGCCCATCGAGGGCGCCGCCGCCGACCCGCCGCCTAACGTCGTACTGATGGAATTCAAGGAGAGTTATTGCGCCTACGCTGCCCGCTACTGGCTTACTGATCTCGTCAGAGATGATCCCACCGATTCGCTGGTGCGCAGCCGCGTCTACTTTGCTCTGGAACGCGCCGGCATCCCGCTCTCGGTTCCCGCCGTGACCGCCTTCGTCGAGTCGCACGATGAGGAACGTGCCCGGCAGCATCACGAACGCGACATTGCCCAGCGCTTGAGCGCCCTCGACCTGGCCCGCGTCGAGCTTTTCCGCGAGATGAATGACAGTGAGCGCCGCCTGCTGGCCGAACGCCTGCGCTACGCACCCTATATGAAGGGCGAGCTGATGATCCGCCAGGGCGAGGAAGCCCACTGGCTCTATATTCTTACCCAAGGGTCCGCGGAGATCTATGTTTCCACCGACTCCGACGTGCGCAAGAACATCGCCACCGTCCACGCCGGCGACTTCTTTGGCGAAATGTCCCTGCTCACCGGCGAATTGCGCAGCGCCTCCGTGCGCGCACTCGAAGATTCCGTGTGCTACCGCCTGGAACGTGCCGCGTTTGAGGATATCCTGCACGGCCGACCGGAAATCGCCAACTACCTTTCGGAATTGCTGGCGCGGAGGAAGGTGGAAATCGAAGCCATCCGCCAGGACCTGGATGCGCAAGCCCGCGCCGCTATGCTCAAAGGCCAGCAAAAAAGCATGTTCGACAAAATCCAAAAACTCTTCGGAATTTCCTCGTCAACGGCCAAGGTTGTGCAATAAAGCCAGACACTCTTGTCGCCGCCGGTGCGCCACGAGCAGCGATTAGCGTGGACGGTTCGTCGGCTGACGGACCCGCGGCTGTTAATCGTGAGAGCTGTAGCGCAAGTGTCCCCACCTGCGCAAGCACCGCGGGTGAGGACACCCGCGCTACAGGCGGTTACCAGAACTGCGGTTCCTGAACTCCGCCAGGAATTCCCGCAGTTCATCACGGACACGCCGATAAAGTTTGAGCCGTTCTTCCTTGGTCCCGGTAAAGGCCGCTGGATCTTCAAAATCATGGTGCAATTTCTGCGCCTTGCCAAAGAACACGGGGCAGGTCTCGCGGGCGCTTTCGCACACGGTGATGACGTAATCGAAATCCTGTCCATCAAATTCGCTCACGTTTTTCGACCAGTGGCCGGAAATATCAATTCCCAGCTCGCGCATCACCGCAATGGCCTCCGGTCGCACGGAGCTTGGCCTGGTGCCCGCGCTCTTCACGTCAAAAAATTCTCCGGCATCGTGGCGCAACAGCCCCTCCGCCATCTGACTTCGGGCGGAATTGCCCGTGCAGAGGATCAGGACGCGTTTCTTATCGCTCATAGGTCTTCTCTCCCGCTGCGTGTGGAACTACCACGGCTCCCGCGACCTTTGGAAGTGCAGGTGCCAGCCAGCGAAACAGGACCGTTGCGGCCGTCGCGCCGGCAATTTGCGCCAGAATGAATCCCGGAGCGTCCTGCGGACGAATTCCCGCGAAAGTGTTGCTCGCCGAGCGGGCGAGCGTCACGGCGGGATTGGCAAAGGAGGTTGATGCCGTGAACCAATACGCTCCGGTAATGTAAGCACCGACGGCATACGGCACGGCCGAAGTGCGCAGCCGCGCGCATCCCCAAATTACACACATCAGGCCAAACGTCGCCACGAATTCACTGAAGACCTGCGCTGCGCCGGCTCTCGCGTGCCTGGAGGCGCTGAAGAGCGGCTCGCCAAACATCAGATTTGCTGTTCCGACACCGGCAACAGCCCCAGTGAATTGCGCGAGCAAATACCCCGGCACTTCTCGCCAAGGCAAACCACCCTGCCAGGCGTCGGCCAACGTCACGGCAGGATTG
>JASHSC010000408.1 GCA_030036915.1 Terriglobia bacterium | reverse complement strand
TTGGGCGAGCGCGCCGGCAACACGGCGATTGACCAATTGCTCGTCAACCTCCGCCTGATGGGCGCGATCGACCGTGACCTGACGCGGCTGAAGGATTACTGTGACGCCGTGGCCGACGCGCTGGGAGTGCCGATTCCGCCCAACTATCCCGTCGCGGGCGCGGACGCCTTTCGCACCGCCACGGGAGTGCACGCCGCGGCCGTGGTGAAAGCCATTCGCAAGCAGGACGTGGAGCTGGCCAACCAGGTTTACTCCGGTGTCCCGTCGCATTGGTTCGGCCTGGAGCAGAAGATTGAAGTGGGGCCGCTGAGCGGCAAATCCAGCGTCATTTACTGGCTGGAAAAGCAAGGCGTGCCGGCAAGCCCGGAGGTGGTCGAAAAAATTCTCGCCCACGCGAAACGCCAGGACCGCCTGCTGAGCGATGCGGAAATTCTGGGACTCTGCGGGCAAAAGACGTATTCCAATCCGTCTTAAAAAATATCTCTCACCATAGAGCAGACGGAGAGCGTAGGGGCAACCCTTGTGGTTGCCCGAGGGCGGCCACGAGGGCCGCCCCTACACTCTTCGTGCGCCCGCTGGGGAAATGGTTCAGGTTAAAATTTTGACCCAACGCGCCAAGGCGGAACTGCTACTTGTCGTCGCCACGTTCATCTGGGGCTCGACGTTTGTCATCGTCAAGGGTGCGCTGGCGGACGCCTCGCCATTTCCGTTTATCGCTTTGCGATTCATCCTGGCCGGGGTGCTGATGCTGGCCTTTATGGCCCGATGGCGCTTGCCGCGGCCGGCGCTGCTGCCCTGCCTGGTGCTTGGAATTTTGCTCTTCGCGGGATATGCCTTCCAAACCTGGGGACTGATGTTCACCACGCCCTCGAAAAGCGCTTTCGTCACCGGATTCAGCGTGATTCTTGTGCCGGTGATTTCGCTATTCGAGGGATATCGCCTGCGCGCGGCCAATGCCTGCGGCGCGGCTCTGGGCTTGCTCGGAATCTACTTTCTGGTTGTGCCCTCGCGCCTGGCAGCGGTGAATCGCGGCGACGTGTTGACGCTGTTTGGCGCCATCGCCTTCGCCGCGCATATTGTGCGCGTGGGAACTTATACCCGCCGGCATTCCTTCCTGCACCTCGCGCCCGGGCAGATTCTGGTAGTGGGGATGATCGCCACGCTTGCCGTGCCGTTTGTGCCAACAGCCACCTTGCATTGGACCGGCCGGCTGGTGTTTGCCATCATCGTTACCGCGGTTTTTGCCACGGCGTTTGCCTTCGGTACGCAGGTTTGGGCGCAGCAATACACCCCGCCCGCGCACACGGCCCTCATCTTTTCGCTCGAGCCGGTCTTCGCCGCGCTGACTTCCTGGATGGTCATCGGGGAACGCCTGGGAGGGCGGATGCTGGTGGGGGCCGCGTTCATTCTGTCCGGTATGGTGATCTCGGAAGTCTGGGGAGGGGGAACGCCCGCGCCCGTCGAGGGATGAGCGACTTGAGTTCTTGAGTTCCCCGTTCGTTGCCAAAAACAGCTCGCGCAAAGGCACCAAGGCGGAAAGCACCGCTAAGCAACAAAGCCTCTCCGGCTTACGCCCACTCTGCGTCTTTGCGCCTTTCCTTAGCATTGGGACGATTCGCCCCTCCTTGGGGATTGGGCCTGCACGTGGCCGCAGATTGCTGGTCCTGTCATCTCTATGGTTTGGATGGACCGCGTATCGCAGAATTAAATGACCGGTTAGGAGTAAACAAGATATATAACTCTCGCCGGCGTGAGTGCGCTATTCTCCGGTCCCGAATGGGGTTCGGGTGCCCAGAAGGGTCTGGCGGTAAGGTCTCTGTGCGGCGTCCAGAAGCTTCATCACCTCAAACAAAATTACCGTCACATAAGTCACGGCGATCCAGACGCAAACGGCCTCAATCGGCAGTCCGGACCATGCCCCGATGAACAGTCCCATCATCTGGGTGGGTTGGTAACCCCACCAGCCGTATGGAACGGCGAGTGTGGCCTCCCAAAAAAGGCTGATCAGGAGAATTATGAATAATGTCAGGCTGACGGCGCGCCAATTGATGAACCTTCGCGTTTCAGCGAAGAATCCTACTCCAGGAATTAATGCCGAAACCACGAGGAAAGTGAAGTATCCCGGAAATCCGACGGGAATTGGCGACAAGGTTTTCTTATAAGCAAAGGCCAATATCAAAAGCGCTGCCCCAATCGCCACGGAGGTTGGATGGAATCGGATCAGCCTGCGAATGTTCTTCGCTTCCGTGATGTAGTCCTTTACGTGATATGCGCTCATCCAGATTTCGTCCAGCCAGATATAGATCAGGAGCACAACGGTGAAGCCCGTAGTGTAAAAAATGTACTCCTCGATGGGGACCGAGTGACCCATAGCCGGTGCAGGGACTCGCAGCGTGGCACCGGGATTGCTGAAGAAAAAAAAGTAACGGGCAAGAAAGAAATCCAGCGAACATCCGACGGGAACCAGAATTTCCAAGGTTCGCCAAAAGGCACGCCGGGGAATCTCAACGCCCGCGTGCTGCAAGAACCATGCGCCGATTACCAGGATAGGCACAATGAAAAGTAGCAGGCTCCAGGTATAACCATGAGGGGTGGGATTTTGGTCGTTCACCTGGAGGATGGCAGGGTAGCGGACGGTGTGGAGAGTAAGGCCGGCCGGAATTGCGACCAAAGTGAGCATGGCCGCGACTGTCCATGCGCCAATGACGGCGTTTTTGGGGCCTTCTGATTCAGACGATGGCATGTGATTACCGCAGCGAAAAGACTTTTCACTCGTACCACATACTCTCGGACCAGCACAATCAATTCATAATTCAAAATCTACACTGTTTTATCCGGGCTGTCGCAGAGTTTTTCGATAGGACACTCGGCGCAGTTGGGGTTTCTGGCAGCGCAGATTTTGCGGCCGAACCAGATGATTTGGTGGGCGAAGGCGATCCAGCGGTCCTGGGGAATAATTTTCATCAGGTCTTGTTCGACTTTGTCGGGGTTGTTTTGCTTGGTCAACTTCAGGCGGTGGGCGATGCGGAAAACGTGGGTATCCACCACGACTCCGCTGGAGATTCCGTAGGCGGTTCCCAGTACCACATTTGCGGTTTTTCGTGCTACTCCGGGGAGCGTCAACAATTCTTCCATGGTTTGGGGGACGGTGCCGGCGAATTGCTGCACGATTTTCGTTGCGGCCCCGATAATGTTTTCGGCTTTGTTGCGGAAAAAGCCAGTGGAGTGGATCTCGCGCTCCAGGTCGGCTTGCGGCAGAGCGATGTAGTCCTGCGGGGTGGGGTATTTGCGAAACAATTCCGGGGTGACCATGTTCACTCGCACGTCGGTGCATTGGGCGGAGAGGATTGTCGCCACCAGAAGTTGGAAGGGGTTCTCGTGATGGAGCGCGCACTCGGCTTGGGGGAATGTTTTGTCGAGCGCGGCTAAGATTTTTTGGAGGCGGGCTGGCGACGTGTAATCGGTCTTAGATTTCGAGATGTGCTTGGAAGGTTTAGGCGCCATAGTTAGCGAATTAGGATTTGAGATTTGAAATTTACGGTTTCATCCCCCCAGCAAATTCAGCATCTCATCGAGTTCCCGATGGATGCAGGTCAGCGTGGGCGTATCACGGACGGTGTAGCTGGTGGCTTCGGAGTGCCGGAGTTCCATCACTAGGTCGAGGAAATGCTCGGGCTTGTCGCTCTCGAATGCTACGACGAATTCCTGGTCATCGAGGCCGAAGGAATATGTGGTATTCAGGCGAACGGTGGGGTAGCGGTGGCCGACTTCGATGTGCTCGTCCATCATTCCCTGGCGGGCGTGCTTGGTGAGGCGATACCACGCCTTGCTTTTCACGAAGGGATACACAAAAAGATAACGGAATTGGCCGGGAATGAGCTTCAGCCGCGTGCCTTCCTGGCCCGCGTGCGTGTGCTTATCGACGTAAACCGAGCGCTTGGTCATGGAGAGGAAGGAATACGGCGTGGTCAGGTATTTGCCCAGGTCCGTTTCGAGCAGCTTGGCCATCATTTCCTGGAATTTCAGCAGATCGTAACTGATTCTCCAGAGCATGAAGTCGCAGTCGCCGCGGATGCCGATCATGGAGTAGGGGATGGTTATAACGTCACGGTCGAAACTCTTGACCACGTCGATGAATTGGCACTTGCCGCGCTTGCGGTCCTCGGCGGGCAGGCGGCGCCAGGCGGGATCGACTTTGTAGAATCCGAAATTGACGTATTGGCGGCGATCGTCGCCGGGGGTGGGTTCCGGGTGTTTAGGTTCGGCCAAGATGCGGGCTCCTTGATCAATGTTTGTAGTCTGACGCGCTGGTTCGAATTGTCAATATAGCACGTCCTTGCAATTCACGACGCGGCGGGGCTATACTTATTTTGGCGAACGCATCGAGTGGGCGAAAGCCCACTTTTTTGTTAGGGTGCGTGTCGAGTTCGCCTTGCCGCGGACTCGCCAGCGGTGTGGTTGCGTCGCCGCCGGGCTCGATGGTGGATTTGGAAAAAATCCGGGAGATGGCGGAGCGTGTTGCGACCTCCGAGGGTCTCCATCTCATAGATGTGGAGCTGAAGGGAGGCAGCTCGAACGGGCTGCTGCGGGTTTATATCGACAAGGCGGGCGGAGTTTCCCATGGCGATTGCCAAGTGGTAAGCGAGCAATTGAGCGCCATGCTGGATGTAGAAGATCCGCTGCCTGGGCGATACGTTCTGGAGGTCTCATCGCCGGGGCTTGACCGGAAGCTGACCAGGCCGAGCGACTATACTTATTTCGTGGGACGGCGCGCACGCCTGATCCTGAAGGAAGCTATGGGGGACCAAAACGTATTTGAGGGCCGCCTGGCGGGATTCGAAAATGGCCGGGTGCGATTGGACCAGGGCGAGCGCGGCCTGCAAGAACTCGAGTTTGCGAATATTCGCAAGGCGCAGTTGGTGGTGGAAATTAAGTAGGCAGTTGTCAGTGGCCGGTTATCAGTAAAGCAATCGCGGCTGCCGTCGCGCTGCGAAGTTTGTCCTGAAAACCGATAACTGAAAAGTGATAACTGTCTTTTTCCCGAGGTAAAGCGAGTGAGCACAAGTCTTTTGTATCAAACGATCGATCAGTTGAGCCGCGAGAAGGGCATCGACGCGCAGATCATTATTTCCGCCGTCGAAGACGCCATTCTGGTGGCCACGCGGAAATATTACAAGACGACCGAGGACCTTCAGTCGCACTTCAACAAGGAAACCGGCGAAGTGGAAGTCTACGCCGTGAAGAAAATCGTGGAGGATGTTGGCGATCCGGACCACGAGATCAGCCTGAAGGACGCGCAAAGACTGAACGCTGAGGCGGCCGTCGAGGGCGAAGTGCGGATTCGCAAACCCACGGACGTGCTGGGGCGGATCGCCGCGCAGGCCGCCAAACAGGTGATTTTCCAGAAGGTGCGCGAGGCCGAGCGCGACACGGTTTACGCGGAATACAACCAGCGC
>JASHSC010000407.1 GCA_030036915.1 Terriglobia bacterium | reverse complement strand
GTCCGGCGCCTTCATTTCCCCTTTTCTGCCGTTTGTCTTCAAAAAAATCCTGCAACCTGACGCATTGCTCGCTGCGTGAATTCACCCACTGGCGCGTGAAATCCCCCACTTAACGGTTTGGAGGGCTTGGCAAGAGCGAGGACGGCTGCCGATAAACACCTCCAACCAAATGGTTTAATTAGACTTAATAATTTATACATTAATATAACTTAAACTAATAACAGTTTTATTCAGGAGTAGTGTCAATGCGTGAATTTGCGTGCGCTATTGGGGAATGGCAGCTCGAGTTCCGGATAGGCGGACCCAGGCAACAAAGGGGTTCGTCCTGCGGGCGTTCGCCAAGCTACAACTTCCCCTACCCTCAACGCTCACCGCCCTCCTCGGGTCACGCCGAGGTGGGAGATTATCTCCCGCAGGGCTGGAATCGTAGAATGCCTATACATGTGGGCTTTCAATGTGGCGAAAAGGATCTGGAAAACGATATTCAAAATGAAGGAACCCCCTGGGAAGTTAATGAAAACAAAGGACGGCGTGTAAAAATTGCCTAACCATTCGATTGATAGATCGCCGAAGGTAGGATTGATAAATCTGCTTTGTAGCCTCTAATATAGCCCTGCGGTCCTATGTGCTGGAAGGTCGGGATCAGGCGACGGAGGGAGCCAGAAATTTCTTCCCCTGAACTGCGAGGGGATCATTGGGTGCGACGCGAACAAATTCCGCCAGAACTTTCTTGGCAGAAGGCTGAGGATTCCCACCAAGCCCGGTGAGCGCCAGGTTGCGGACCGAAGGTGGTTGAGTGGTATCGTAAAGAACCTTGCCCATAACATCGATCGCTTCCGGCGAGCCGATGGCGGCAAGGGCGCGCACGGCTTTTTCCAGCAGGCCTGTCCGCGCTCCGGTTTTGGCCAGAACAAAATCCCGCAGGCCCGTGACGCTCTCCGGTTCTTTCATAAACGAAAGTTCGTCGAGTGCAGTCTCCAGGGCCTGGCCTTTCAGGTAGGGCAGTGCCTCGGCAAGCCCCGCTCCGCGACCCGCCGCTTTGCACTTGATCATGGAGGTCACGGCGGCCTGCTGCACGCGATCATCGGTGTGGCGAAGCGCTAGGCGCAACTGGGCGGGCAGTTCCGGATCGCAAACTTCGCCCAACACGGTGCAGGCATTTCGCACCACATACCAGCGTTCGTCGGAGAGTCTTCGTCGCGCCGCTTCCATGGCCGCGCCGCCCAGCAGGGGAGCGCACATGCGCACAAGGCGCAAACGATTGGCGGCAGAGTTCTCCTTCTCGAGAAGCGAAAACACCACTTCCCCGCTCTTCGGTCCCAGCCATTTGGCGAGCGAAGCCACCACTTTCGCCCAGCCAGGATCGTCGCGTTTGGCCACGTAGAGTTCGATGACTTTCTCGAACGCGCCCATGGGGAGCAGATTTTCCAGCGCCTCGCCGCAGCACTGGCGATGCCGGGCGGCATCCTTGGCCTGGGAGGCCTCGATGTCCAATCCGATTTTATGGACGACTGCAAAATCCTCGAAACCGGCGGCCGACTGCGTGATGGCGGTCAGACATTTCAACACCTGCTGGTGGGACGGCATGTCGCTGCGCGCACCGCCCAGCAATTCCTTGCTCAGGCGAGTCGCCATTCCCCGCAAAAGGGGCATGGTGGTGGAACTCGTCACGATGGGGAGGATCTGCAGCACCTTGGCAATTTCCTGGGAACGCGAAACGTCCGGGGGCGAATCGAGGAACTTGAGAAAATGTTCCACAACCTCGGTCACATCCTTCACCCTGCCGGCGGCCATCGCTTCGTGAAGATATTTGATGAGGCGTTGAAAATCCTGGTCATCGAACTGGTAGATCCGCATGAGTTGAGCGTGCTTCTCCTGCGGGTCCAATTGCACCCACGTGATTTCCTGGCGGATGCGGTTGAAAACCTCGGGGGGCAGATGAGCTTCCTCAACCACGTGGGAAAGTTTCTGGAGAATGCGCTCGGCCACGTGGGTGGCCTGCATGCCGCGCATGAGAATCTGGACGACCTGCTCCTGCACGGCCGGGATATTGGCGCGCGCGGGATCCTTGGTCAGTTGCTTGCCGGCCAGGTCGGCAGTCAAGTCCTCCACCAGGCTTTCGGCGACGGCTTCCGGCGGGCGGCCGGCCAGTTCGGCCTGTTTTTCAGCGGGCATCGTTGACAATAGGAGGTTGGGAGTGAACTCTTGCAGCATGTGCGTGAGCGCTCGAAGCGACTCGCGCGGGTCGGCATCGGGCATCATCAGGGCGGCTTGGGTGGCCTTGCCCGCAAGGTCCAGGGCTTCCTTGGGTCCACCCGCAAACTCCGTGGGGGATTCCATGCCGACAAACCGCAGGAGCGATTCCAATCCCGGGCCGCCACCCGCCTTGCCGGGACCAAGTATCCCCTGCGCCATCAGATATGATTCGGGGTTCATTTGCAAAACGGTATCTTCACCCTGAGGTGTGATGGCCGGCAGGACACGCATTCCCACCAGGGGGTGCTGCCGGAGAAAAGGTTCAATGCCGCCCTTTTCCTCAATAAGCCTAGGCCGAGTTCCCACGATGGCCAGCCCGCGCTTGAACTCTGCGAGGGTTATGCCTGCGGAAAAGGTGATGGCGCCGATGCCTCGGCGAAAAAACTCACCCTCAAGCTGGAAGAGGCTCGCATCGTCAGTCAACAACTCGTTGATCAGTATCCGCTTGTTCAAAAAGCCAAAGGTGAACTGTTGTGCCTTGCTCAGGATTTTGTTCAACGATTCGTACATTTGCTCCGTGGCACGCACCGCAGCGGGATGCTCTATGGAATACATGATGACCGTTTTAAACGTGGATTGGAGAGAATGGCCAAAAGCCAAGCCCTCCGCCTTTAACTGTGCCTTTTCAGCCATATTTTGCCTGATCGGTGTGGACACCAAGCTCTCTAAATGTCAGCCAGATGTTACCTCATCATACCAATTATTGGCAAGAAACGTAAGGCAACTGCCCCGGCGTGTCAACGGTGGGAAATACTAGCCGTGGAGGCTTTCGGCTAAAATCCCCCTTTGCCAAAATAGCAAATCGTTGTAGACTATCATGGTTATTCTTTGACATGGCTTGCTCGAGAGAATTCCGAGGGCTTGATAAGAAGAAAGTAAACCACCATTTCATAAGCCATTTCCTGCGGCAGTGCATGTTCGTGGAAGCACGGGCGATACCTTGCGTAATAAATATCCTGTTTAGAATCAATAGCTTTCCTAGGTCTGGAGAATGGCAGGGCCACTCCTGCGAGTATTGAGGTCAATAGCATGAGGCCATATGTCGGGAAGTCCTCCTGGTGCAGGCAGCGCGGATTAATGCGCCTTTGGGTGTCCATCCCGGCGCTGATCGTGGGCGTGCTGCTCGCAGCAAGGTGGTCCCGGCCAGACGGTGCTCCCTCCATGCCGGTGGATAGCTTTGTTTCTTCATTGCATTCCCTTGAAACTCAGCACGCACGCAAAGTCCGCATCCTGCACTTTGGCGATTCTCACATTGCCTCGGACACCGAGAGCTCCGTGGTCCGGCTCTATCTCCAGAGCATATTCGGGGATGCCGGGCCCGGCTTGGCTCTGCCTTGGGGCGGTCCCCGCCTTTCGAGCTTGAATATCGCCTATGGGGATACCTACGGCTGGCAACGCTACCATCCCACTTATTCAAGTCCTGTGGAGGATACGGGCCTGTCGCTTAGCTACATCGAGGCCCAGTCTCCTCACCAGAGCGCATGGATCGAAGCGACGGGAGGCGAGTTTCGGGTGTATTTCCTGGCCCAGCCGGGCGGTGGCGAGGCAGAATTCCTGCTGGACGGTTCGTTCCTCGGCGTGCGGAAAACGAACGCCGAACTTCCCCAGGTGGAAGAGGCTAGCTTTCAGGTGGCAGGACCGGATACCCGGCACCGTTTTGAAATCCGAACCACGGACTTCGGCCGAGTCCGAATTCTTGGCGTCTCGGTGGAAAAGGCTGCGCCGGGAATCGTCTATAGCGCGCTCGGTCTGGTCGGCGCCCGGGCGGAGTATTTGTTGAAATGCCGCGAGGAAACCTTCGAGGAGCAAGTTTCGAGCGAGCACCCCGACTTGATCATTCTTGGTTACGGGACCAATGAAACCAGCGGATCATATCTTGATGAGAACGCCTACGATGCCGCTCTCGCGGCCATAACTTCACGCCTGCACCGCGCAGCTCCCGCGGCGCTGGTTATCCTACTTACGCCACCGGACCGCGGCGATTCCCGCCCGAGCCAAGCGCAACACTTTCAGCAAATCTTGCAGCAGATTATGGCGGTGCAAAGGGATGTGGCGGAAAGAGACGGCGCAATAGTCTTCGACCTCCACACAGCCATGGGCGGTGCGGGAAGCGCCGAGCGCTGGGCCAGCGAACTCCCTCCACTCGCGCGGCCTGACATGACCCACTTTACCAATGACGGGTATAGCCTGTTGGGGCGTTATATCGTGGGTGGAATCATGAAGTTGTATGACGCGGGAACGGAAGTCGATGGCTCCATCACGCCCGCTTCCTGGGGCGGCAAAGACCACATGAGTGAGCTTCTGCCCCCGCTTTACCCCGCGCTAAACCCCAATCCTACCCGCTCGTCGGGTTCCCAGGGTGAAAACCTTCAGGACCCATCCACATCACCCTCACAGGTTTATTATTTCCTGACGCCCGATGGCCAGATTGTGGTGACTAACGACCTGACCACCATCGACGCGGGCCACGGCAAGGTGATCAGCGCCGAGGAAGCATCTTGCATAATGCGCGGGAAATCCAGCCCTTGCGACAGCGCTGCCCAATGATCGTCAAGGGGCGATCATGGCGGCGCCGTACATTGAAGGGCCTCACTGCCGCTTTCTTCATCGCCACAAGTTTCATTGCTCTGCCCGGCACGCGGGGCGACGATCAGACGCACCTCTCAAAGATTTCTGCGGCGTACGCCCTTTCCAACTGGAAGAATCTGACGACGCTTCGCCAGTCCTCCTCCCCACCCCAAACCAGCAGTTCCCGGGCGACTCGGCGAAAGCTTCCACCGCCAAAGCTTGTTCCCTTAACTCCTCCCGAACCCGTACCCATCGAAACCGGCGACGGGAACCCCTTGGGCACGTTCTTCAAGGCGCTTGAGAACCTTGGATCCTCGACCCCAGAATCCCAGGGGCTGGGGGTAGTACGCATCATTCACTTTGGGGATTCCCACGTGGCCTCTGACTACTGGGCGGGAGTCATTCGTGACAAACTTCAGGCTCGCTTCGGAGATGGCGGCCCGGGTTTCGTTCTACCCGGCAGGCCTTGGTCCTCCATTCGTTACGCCGAGGCGCAATCTCTTGACGGGCAATATTGGCGAACTGACGGTCTTCGCCCCGGCGAGGCGGACGGTGTGGTGGGCCTGGGCGGGATGAGCATCGAGAGTTTTCGTGAAGCCAATCCCGCCTCGGCGCTAGCCACCTATTCGCGGTTTCAGGTTTTCGCCGCTACCAGTCCTGGGAGTGACTGCCTGAGCGTCCAGATCGATGATGCGGATTACCATGACCTCACTTCCAATGCGGAAGCCGTGATCCCCGCGCCCCCCACGCCGGCCACGCAACCCTCCGAGCCAAGCGGCAATTCCGGAGGCGGTGGCCCAAGGGAGTGGGCGGATCTGGCCGATCTGGCTTATCTGGCCGATCCTCCCGCGCCGCCCGTTACGACCACGCAGAAGAGGAAGCGCCGAAAGCCCACGCCCCTCGTGCCGCCCTGGAAACCCTGGCCGGCAGGTTCGCCCCTCGATCTTCTTGAGCTTGCTAATTCCGTGCCGCTTGTCGCCGGCCCCCACAGGATTTCCATCCGTAGCAGTTGCGGCAGCATGGCCCGCCTTCTTGGCGTCGAACTCCTCAGCGGCTCCAAGGGGATCGTCTACGACACCGACGGAGTCAACGGTGCCCACCTCTCGGACTTGGAGAGGCCGCTGCCGGAATTGCGGCGGGCCTTGCTGCAGCAGTCCCATCCGGCATTGATCATCGTTTCCTACGGCACGAATGATATCGGGATGTCCGGCTTCACAGCCAGCGGGTATGAAGAGAGCGCGTTTCAAATTCTGAGCAAGCTCAAAGCCGATGCCGGGGACGCTTCCATCCTGGTTACCGGCCCTACCGACCGCGGCAACCCGCGAAGGCTTCGTCGAATCTCTCTTCAAGCAGAACAGGCGGAACTTCAGCCCGCCCTGCGAAGAGCCGCGCTGCGAGCGGGCTGCGCCTATTGGGACCAGCGAGCTGCCATGGGTGGACCAGGCTCCATGTCTCGCTGGGTGCGGGCGGGATTGGGGCGTACGGATTACGTCCATTTTAGTGCCCAGGGCTATGTAAAACTGGCAGGCATGCTTTACGATCAATTAATGTCTGCGTACGATAACTTTCGCAAGTCGGAACCATCTGAATAGTGTAAATTATCCGTCTACTTCCGCAGGCAAAGGGCCATGGCTCTCGTCGAACCAGCGTTTCTACTTTTTGCGCTGATTTCCTGTCTTCTCTATCGCTGCGCGTCGCGCTTCGATTCCCTTCGTCCATTCGTGCTCGTGGCGCTTTCCCTATTTTTCTATTCCACCTGGAACCCGTGGTATTGCCTTCCCATCACCCTGACCGCACTCTTGGATTTCAACACTGCCTGGCTACTGGTCCGCACGTCGAACGTACGCCTGCGCGGCGTGCTCATCACCACCGACATTACTTTGAATCTCCTCATCCTCGCGGTCTTCAAGTATTTCAACTTCTTGCATGAGAATACTGCGAATATTTTCGGCGCTTTCGGGCACACTCTGCCGCCAGCGCCCTTCCGCGTGGTCTTCATGGTGGGAATTTCCTTTTACACGTTCCAGTCGATGAGCTACGTCATCGATGTCTACCGGGGCGAACAGGAACCGGCCAGGGGTTTTCTGGAATATTTTGCGTTCGTCTCCTTCTTTCCCACGCTGCTCGCCGGACCCATCACTCGCGCGCGCGTCCTCCTGACGCAATTGCAAAAGCCGGCAAGCCCGTTGACGGATTACCAGGGCAGCCGGGCACTGATGATGATTGCACGCGGCTTCATCAAGAAGCTGGTTTTTGCGGATTATTTGGCCGTCAATCTCGTGGATCGCGCCTTTGAGCTGCCCCGCATGTACTCTTCGCTCGAGATTCTAATCGCAATTTATGCCTTCACGGTGCAGATCTACTGCGATTTCTCCGGCTACAGTGATATCGCCATCGGCGTGGCGCAGCTTCTGGGCTTCACCCTGCCTGACAATTTCAACTCGCCCTACCGGTCGGAATCGATGGTTGAATTCTGGCGGCGCTGGCACATCTCTTATTCCACATGGCTGCGCGATTACATATTCTTCGCACTTCCTTCCGCGCGGCGCGCCAAGTGGCGGCTCTATTGGAATACTCTGGTCACCTTCGCGCTTGGCGGAATCTGGCACGGCGCTTCCTGGTCCTTCCTGATTTGGGGATCGTTGCACGGCTTCGGGCTCTCGGTGAATCACGCCTGGGAAGCGCTTTGGCCGAGGCGCGGCAGGCAGTCCCCCAGGCGGCCCTTGGTTCGCGTCGCCGGGGTTCTGCTAACTTTTCATTTCGTCTGCCTCACATGGATTTTTTTCCGCTGCGATTCCTTGCAGCAGGTCAGCGAAATCTTCGCCGGACTGACGCGCTGGAGCACGGAGCTGGTCAATATACCCTGGCCCATTCCTGTGCTGATTGGTCTGGCGCTCCTGGCACAGTGGTGGCCGGAAAACTGGAACCGTTGGACGGAAAATCGTTTTGCGCTTTGGCCCGCCACTGCGCAGGCCGTGGCGCTTTCCGGCGTCGCTTTTCTGGTCGCCTGGATCAGCCGCGCCGCGGTTACGCAATTTATCTACTTCAAGTTTTGAGCGTTGCGAATGAAGCTCTCGAAGACCTGGTTCACTATTCTCGTTTTCGGTCTCCTCGCGGTTTTCCCCTACATCCTGCCGTCCATGGAGCATTTTCAGATGCTGAGTGCTCGCTGGATGGCGGCTCCTTTCCCTGGTTGGGCGCCGGGCGCACTGGAGCGAATCTTCCTTAGGCCGCGAACAGAGACTCCGGTGGTCGCTGCTCCCCCTGTCGCCCCCACCGCGCAAGTCGAAACCGAAAATGAACTGCCCCAACCCTCCCTCTTAACGGGCGATTACGTAGGGAAGAACTGGCCCGTGCAGGACATGGTAAAGGAAATCCTTCAAGAGTCTGCTGATGACGTCTCCATTCAGGATTTTGGCTGCGCGATGAGTCATTTCTATGAGTCGCTCCTCCTTACGGAGGAGAAGCAGGGCATTACGCGCATCTGCCATTTTGGAGATTCGCCCATCAGCGGCGATCTGATTTCCGGAGCGGCGCGCACGCTTCTGCAAAATAAATTTGGCGACGCAGGGCACGGGTGGATCTTCATCGCCAAGCCCTGGGATTTCTATTATCATGAGGGCATCCGCATGGAGGGCAAAGGATGGAAAGTGAGCTCTCCGGTGCTGCCCGGGGGAGGCGGTGGGTCATTTGGGCTCGGCGGTGCAAGTTTTACCTCCGGCTCTCCCTCAGCTTATTCACGCATCCGCACGACGTCCAAGGGTGAAGGCTCAGCGGTCAGCCGGTTTGACATCTTCTATCTCGCTCAGCCTCACGGCGGGTCCTTCACCGCGTATGTAGACAAGGATCCTGCCCGCGATTTCTCCACCCAGGAGCAAACTCGAAGCTCCGCCATGGTGTCGATCAACGTAAAGGACGGCGGCCACACGCTCAAGATCACTCCCAAGGGTGACGGTTCCGTCACGCTCTACGGCGTTGCGCTCGAGCGGGATGATCCCGGGGTGGTTTATGACACGCTCGGAATGCTCGGCGGCACGGTCCACCACCTCACATTCTTCCACGGTGATACCTGGATCGAGGACTTGAAGAATCGCAAGCCCGATCTGGTTATACTCAACTTTGGAACCAATGAAAGCAATTACGGATATCTCCCCTATACGGAATACACTCACGGCTACTCGTTGGTCATCCACCGAATCAGAGAGGCGCTGCCCGACGTGTCGATCCTGATCATGTCCCCCATCGATCGCGGCGCGCGGGACGACGACGGCGATATCGTAACCATCCCCAGCATCCCCATCCTCGTCGCCGCACAGGAAAGCGTGGCGCGCGCGGAAAACGTGGCCTTCTTCAACACCTTCGCCGCCATGGGAGGAATGGGCACCATGGCGCGCTGGTACGACGACCAACCGCGTTTGGTGACCGGCGACTTTACCCACCCCTCCTACACCGGAGCGGCGCAACTGGGTTCGATGCTCGTGAATGCCTTGCTCAAGGGCTACGAGGATTACAAGAAGAATCTTGCCGGCCCGCCCTGTGCGCCGCCGGGCGAGGTCGCCAAGACCGCTCCGGCCAGCGATCGGTAGCATGCCGTGTCACGGCCTTCCAGCCCGTGACACGGCTACACGTCGGAAACCGGTTCCACGGCTCGATTCAGCACACCATCTTCATGTTGACTTCCTACATAAGCTCGTGTAGTCTCCTGTTGAAATCCAATAGGAGACCCTGATGCCCCGGGAAAAGGAAGACATCCTGCGCGGAACGCTTGACCTACTGGTTCTGAAAACTCTTGAAACGCTCGGTCCCCTGCACGGTTATGGCATCGCGCGGAGAATCGAGCAGGTGTCGCATGACTTGCTGCATCTCAATCAAGGCACGCTCTACCCAGCGCTGCTGCGGCTCGAGCAGCGCGGCTGGATCAATTCTC
Source organism: Terriglobia bacterium (assembly GCA_030036915.1). Taxonomy (GTDB): domain Bacteria; phylum Acidobacteriota; class Terriglobia; order UBA7540; family UBA7540; genus Bog-366. The sequence continues at coordinate 657 of JASHSC010000407.1, read as the reverse complement.
ACTGGGGGACGTCGGACAATCGGCGGCGCGCCCGCTATTATTCGCTCACCAAATCCGGGAGGCGGCAACTCGCCCGCGAAACCGAAAGCTGGCAGCTTATGGCCGGAGTGATCGGGCGCGTGCTCGAGGGAGCATCAGGATGAACAGCGTGGCGAGCGATTGGAGCGACATGCGATGACGTGGATGCGATCCTCGATTTCCCGCGTGGCGGGGCTGTTCCGCAAACGGCGCGTGCACAGTGAGCTTGACGAGGAGGTGCGCGCGCACATCGAGATGCTCACCGAGGAGAATATCCGCCACGGTATGGCGCCGCAGGAAGCCCGCTACGCGGCGCTGCGCAGCTTCGGCGGCGTCGAGCAAGCAAAGCAGTCCGCCCGCGAGCAATGGGGGCTTCCCATGATCGAAACTCTTGGCCAGGATTTACGCTGCGGCCTCCGGCAGTTGAGGCGCAACCGGTTGTTTACGGCGGTTGCGGTCACCACCCTGGCGCTCGGAATCGGCGCCAACGCTGCCATTTTCAGCGCGGTTTACGCCGTGCTCCTGAAACCACTTCCCTTCCCCAGTTCCGGCCAATTAGTAAGAGTGTTTGAGGTCAATGAACGCGCAGGCATCTCCGCCGACGGCTGCACCTACCTGGAATTCCAGGATTGGAAAAAG
>JASHSC010000406.1 GCA_030036915.1 Terriglobia bacterium | reverse complement strand
TCCCGCCGACGCCCACTCCGGCGGAGCCCATGCCGCGCGAGTGAGCCTCTTCGCGGACCACATGGTCGCAACGGGAAGTGAAGCGGGGAAGAATGATTGGCGCAAAGGCTTGCAACTTTTCAAAGATGAGGCCGCTAAATCCTCCGTGGCTGATGCCCTGGGGCGTGCCGCAGCCGGCGAGGCGAATCCGCAGTCGGACCTCGAACACTTTTTCATCACTCTGAAGGGAATGACCACCAGCGGTTACTACTCCTCCGAGATCGGCATCCACCAAGACCTGGAGTACCAGGGCAACACCTACCTTTCGGAATTTCCAGGATGCCCGGGCCGCTAGTTTCGTCCGCTTGGGTTCCCGAATCGCGATCGAGGTGTCAGTATGCCGCCGGTCGTGAATTGAGGGAAATCAGCGGGCGGAAGGGGTGGCGCCGCCCCCAGCGATAGATGAGAAAATCTCGATCGAGGGTGAGAATATTCCCGCTCGCGAATTCTTCAGCCAAGGCGATAAGGCAGGCATCGGCGAGATCAATTTCGCAGTCGTGGTACTTGCGCAGCAAGCGCTGGACGTTCTGTGCTGAACGGGTCAGGTTGAAGGGGATTTGGAAGATTCCTGCCGAAACGTTGGCCATGACGGTTTCCGGCGCGCCCCGAAGATTCCGCAGCAAGTAACAGCTCTCCGCGATCACAGCTTCACAGGTGATCATCGGCGCTTCGAGCGTCCTGATGGCGTTTGCGCATCGCTGGTGGAATCGTTCGCTGCGATCAAGCAGCGCCACGATCACACCAGCATCCAGCAACACAGGTTTCACCGGCCAAAGCCCCTGAGGTGCTTTTTGTTGGAACCCAGGTCCGATATCCCGGAAGAAAATTTCCCGAGACCCAGAACAGTCCGGCTGTCCTTACCCGCTTGGCAAGCAGCAAGGAGCCGCAAGCCTTCACGCACCGCTCGGGAGGGGTTCCAACCCTTGCGCCTGACCAACTGGTCCAGCGCTTTCCGTGAGTCCGGGTCGAGTCTGGCGTGAATTGTTGAGTTCATATCGATGATTGTAGCACAAAATAAGCGATGTAATACATTCAGATAGGAGACCAGAAAAAAGTGCATCCCCTTAGGTGGTTGCAACTCAAGGATTGAACTCAATCTCATCCAAGGGGTAAATCGGTCGCGAGACGTGTCGGAAGGGAATTGAGCGGATGTTCGGCGTGCTGACGCCGGGCGTGTCCACCATCAAAATTTTTGCTGCGAAGGGTTTGTATTCGTTGCGGAAGGCGTTGCAGGACTTCACCACCACGATTTTTTCTTCTTTCGGTTCGATTCCCTGGCTGCGGAAGAGCTGGGGATCGATGTTGATGGCCGGAAGTTTGGAGACGAGCACGGTAACGGCGCCGACTTGCAGGACGGCGGTGCGCCCCATCGAAGTTTTCATCCCCGTATACTGCGACCCCGTCATCACAAAATCCCCGTCGGACATGCGCAGCACCTCAGCGTCCACAGTAAGCGGGCGGCGGTTGATTTTGTCGTACGCTCCACCGAGCGAGATCCGCAGCTTCGCGCCCACATGGCTCTGCTCAGCGCGTTCCACTGCCGCCTCATCCCGTAACCAGAGCGTGGCAGGCACGCCCGGAGCGGTATTTAATAGAGCGCGCAACATTTCCGAGCTGTCTCCCGGCGAGCCCGCAGTTGGACTGTCGGAGGATTCCGAAAGTACCACTGGCTGCCCTGAAGTTTCCAGGGCTTCCTTGATGGCGGATTCGGGAGGCGGAAAGTGGACTTCAAAATCCTTGCGCAAATTCCAAAAGAACTTCGCAACCATTCGGCAGAATTGGCGGGCCTTGGCCTCATCGCGCTTGGTTACGGCTAGCACCGCGCCGCCCATTTCCTCAATGTCCAGCCACGCCTGGACTCCAAAAATCGAAAACGAATCGATTTCAGGAGTCTGCAACGATTTGGCGTGACTCCAGACTTCAGAGAACGGGCCGTAGGCGGTTTGCATGTTCTCGCCCGGCACGATCATTGGAACCTTCTGTAAGAAGGTTCGCGGGCGCGGCTCGCCGGCCAGGATTCGCATCAGCATCTCGCCGGCGGTGGTTGCGGTTTCATATAAATCCACGTGCGGGTACGTTCGATAACCGACCACGGCATCCGCCAGGCGGCACATGCGCTCGGTCACGTTGGCGTGCAGGTCCAGAGTCAGGCAGATAGGCAGGGATGGGCCGGTGATCTTGCGAACGACCTCCAGCAAGGCGCCTTCCGCATCGTCCGCCCCTTCCGCGCACATGGCTCCGTGCAAGGCGATCAGCATTCCATCGAGGGGCAGGGCGGCGCGGAGCGAGTCCGCAAGCATCTGCTTCATGCGTGCGAACTCCGCTTCCAGAATGCGGCCTTGGGTAATTGCCCAGCCGGTGAGGAGCGGCACAATTTCGATGTTCGGCTGGTCGAGCATGTCGATAAACCCGCCGATTTCGACGCGCGTGCCGCGCCAGTGGTCGAGAACGTCACGGCCGAGGCGAATATGAAAGTCCTCCAGCGTAGTGGGCGTTGGCGAGAAAGTGTTGCATTCCTGGTGCACTCCCAAAATACCAATTCGCATTACTGAAACCTCCCCAGGAGAACCATGGCAAAAATTTGGACGGCGATTCCCCCCAGCAGCAGAACCACCGGCAGTCCGCGCACATGCTCCCACTCTTTGGTGATCCAGCCCCAGAATACGCCGGCGATGATCATGGTGGACATGTAAATCGGCCAGCCGATGACGGCGCCGTACGTGCCCAAAATCCTCACCGAGGAACCATAAAGGACCGTTCCGGCGATCCACATCGCGCCCATAAAGACGCATAGGGCGGCATTCATGAACCAACGGCCTTCGGCGAATCCGCCCCAGGTGCGTCCGCGGGTGATCTTACGAGCCGAAAGGAAAATGCTCGGGAGTGCTCCTGTGCCCACCGAAAGGCACCAAATGGCGTTGGAGGCATAAAAGGGCTTTGCTCCAAACTGCTCAGCAACGTGGGCAATGGGCTGGCCCACTACCAGCGCCAAATTGAAGGCTGTGGACATAACGCCCGCCACAATGCAGATCGCCAGGCCCCAACGGAACCGCGGGTCGCGTGGGCGCGCGACGGCTCGCGACTGTATTTTCTCGCGCAGGTCGCCAGCTGCGGTACAAAGCAGAACGCCCACCAGCATGATGGTGTCGGCGCCCGCTATTTCGAGCGAATGACCTACACCCCGCCGCGATGCAGGTACGAACAACAGGGGGAGGAGCGAGCCCAGAGCCACCGAGGCGCCCAGAATAATCCCCTGGGTCAGCGTCAGCCCCACGATGTCGAATGCGATGCCATAGAGTGCGAGGGATAGCCCCCAAAATAGACCGAACGAGGCCGTCGTCACCACCACTTTCCATCCTGCCACCGGATAGACCGCCAGCAAATGGGGAACCGTAAGGAAAGCCACGAGCCACGGAAACATGAAGTAGGCATTGCAGACGTAGAACCCCCAGGCTTGGTCCCACTTCCACGTGCGGACCATTTTCATGGGCGCCAAGACCGTGCCGCCCAGAGTTCCGGCAAAAAGAACCAGCGCAATGCCACCCAGGGGTGTGTTCATCACAAGGCTATCGACAGCCAAAAGTTCAAGGTCTGAATTCGCAGTCTCGTTGTTCGTCGAACTTTCAAAGCCAGCATGACCCCGACTCGGTGTGGCGAACTTCGGGGCGCACACGTTTTAATAAA
>JASHSC010000405.1 GCA_030036915.1 Terriglobia bacterium | reverse complement strand
CGATGGTGGATGGCGTGCGCAAGAGAATTTACGCTTGCGCGTCCTGCCTTCGTTCGGGGAAAGTCATCAAGGTCAGTTCAAAGGTTGCCTCTCCTCAGCATTCAGCGAGTGCTTAAAGTCCGCACTAAATAAGGTGAAGATCGAGAAGTGAATTCGGTTTACCCCTTACCCCTCTACCTCCGCGATGAGGTCAATTTCCACCGACACATTGCGCGGCAGGCGCGCAACGCCCACGGTGGCGCGGGCCGGCGGGCAGTCACCAAAGAAGCGCGCGTAAACTTCATTCATCATTGTGAAGTCGGCCATGTCGCGAAGGTACACCGTCGTCTTCAAGACCCGCGCGAAGCTCGAGCCCGCAGCCTCCAGGATCGCCGAGAGATTTTGCAGCACGCGCGCGGTTTGCGCAGCGGCGTCGCCTTCCACAACCTGGCCGGTTGCCGGGTCCAAAGGAATCTGCCCGGAGATGAAGACCAGATTTCCGGAACGAATGGCTTGCGAATAGGGGCCAATGGCGGCCGGCGCTGAAGGGGTGGAGATCGCCTGTTTGCTCAAGTGGTCCTCCCGAAGGTAGTTTGGCAGTGGATAACTAGGGCTGCATGACGCGTTCGACCTGGTAGACGCCTTCGATTTTACGCAGCGAGGAGATGATTTTCTCCATGTGGTCGATGTCCACGATGTCGACGGTGACATCGATGTTGGCGCGCTTCGAGCCAGTGCGAGCCTCGATGTTCTGGATGTTCGAGTGCACGCCCGCGATGACCGAGGTTACTTCCGCCAGCATGCCCTGGCGATCTTCGGTAAACAGCGCCAGCTTGACCGGATAAAGCGTGTACTTTGGACCTTGCCATTCGACGTCGATGCGGCGGTCGGCATCGTAGAGCAGATTCTGGACGTTGGAGCAATGCTTGGCGTGCACGGCAATGCCCTTGCCGCGCGTAATGTAGCCAATAATTTCCTCGCCGCGCACGGGGTTGCAGCATTTGGCGCGATACACCATCAGGTCGTCGTGCCCGTCCACCTGAATGGCGGAGTCAGAAGCCACGCCCAGCGCCCGCTTGACGGAGCTGGCCAGGCGCGAAACCTGCACCGGTTCTAGCTTGGCGGTGGGAGTGAGCTTGGCAAGCACCTGCCGCGCGACGAATTTGCCGTAACCGATGCCGGCATAGATGTCCTCGGCGGCGGCGCCACCGTATTCGCGCGCTACACGAATGTAATCCTCGGCGCTCAGCTTCTTCAGGGAGACGGCATACTTGCGCGCCTCCCTTTCCAAGAGGCGCTTGCCGATCTCGAGCGCCTGTTGCCGCTGCTCAATCTTGATCCAGTGCTTGATTTTATCACGCGCGCGCGAGGTGTTCACCAGGCCCAGCCAGTCGCGGCTGGGAGTGTGGCTTGGCTGGGTGATAATCTCCACAATGTCGCCGTTCCGCAGGCGATACTTGAGCGGCATGATGCGGCCGTTCACCTTGGCGCCGACACAGTGGTGGCCCACCTCCGTGTGGATGGCGTAGGCGAAGTCGATCGGTGTGGCGTCACGCGGCAAAACGATGACCTTACCTTTGGGAGTGAAGGTGTAAACCTCTTCCGGATAAAGGTCAATCTTTAATGTGGAGAGGAACTCGCCGGGGTCGCGCATTTCCTGCTGCCATTCGACTAGGTGTCGGAGCCAGGCGAAGCGCTCCTCGTCCTGTTGGGTGAGCGGGCGGCCGTCCTTGTACTTCCAGTGCGCGGCGATGCCTTCCTCAGCGACGCGGTGCATCTCCTCCGTGCGAATCTGCACTTCAAAAGGCTGGCCGTGCGGGCCGATCACCGAAGTGTGGAGTGACTGATAAAGGTTGGGGCGAGGAATGGCGATAAAGTCCTTGATGCGGCCGGGGACAGGTCGCCACGTATTGTGGATTATGCCCAGAGCGGCGTAGCAATTTTTGATGTTGTCAGTGATGATGCGCACGGCAAGGAGGTCATATACCTGCTCAATGGGAATTCCCTGGCGGCGCAGCTTCAGCCAGATGCTGTAGAGCCGTTTGATGCGGCCCTCAACGCGCGCGGGAATGCTGGTTTCCTTCATTTTTGCTTCCACCAGCTCGCGCACTTCCACCAGAAATTCGTCACTCACTTTGCGCCGGCTCTCCACCGTGCGCTTGAGTTCCTCGAAAGCTTCGGGCTCGAGATGGCGGAATGCCAGGTCTTCCAACTCGCCGCGGATTTTGCCCATGCCCAGGCGGTGGGCGATGGGCGCGTAGATTTCCAGAGTCTCGCGCGCCATGCGCTCGCGGCGGTCCGGCGGAAGAAACTCGACGGTGCGCATGTTGTGCAACCGGTCAGCGAGCTTTACGAGGACCACGCGAATGTCATCCACCATGGCGAGCACCATCTTGCGATAGTTCTCGGCCTGCGCTTCCTCCGGGCTCAGAAACTTGATCCGGCTGATCTTGGTCACTCCCTCCACAATGCGCGCGACCTCAGCGCCAAAATCCTGCCGGATCAGTTCCGTTGTGGCGCGCGTATCCTCCACGACATCGTGGAGCATCCCTGCGGTCAGGCAGACAGGGTCCATCTTCATCCCGGCAAGGATGGACACCACCTCCAAAGGGTGAGAGATGAAGGGCTCTCCTGAAAGGCGCTTCTGATGGGCGTGTTGAGTGGCCGTGAATTCGTAGGCTCGCCGGAGCAGGGTGAGATCCTCTCCCGCGCGATAGGCTTCCACTTGCCGGATGATGGCCTCAAATTGAACCATACTCGCTACCATCATTCTAGCAGTTTGCCATAGAACGGTGTAGCGTCGGCAGGCCGCGCAAAGTGTGGTAGAGGTTCAGAAAGTTTCGGGCTTTTCCTTAGGATCGATGGATGGGATAGCTGACACCGGCGCGAGGCCGGCACCCCGGGAAAGAAGCACCGGCCGAAAGACTCCAGGTGGTCTCATTCCATTTACGGCGTGACACCGCCCGTACTTGCTCCGCTTGAGCCCGCGCCCACGGCCTTTCGGGCAGCCAGGGCTTTATCAACCCAGTCATTGGCCTGCTTCAAATCCGCCGCGCGGCTGTCATCGTCCGGATCGATATCCGCTTTCTGGCGATACATAAGGTTCAAGTAAGACATCGCCTCGTCGTAATTCGGTTTGAGTTC
>JASHSC010000006.1 GCA_030036915.1 Terriglobia bacterium | reverse complement strand
GGTGAGGTAGAATACGTCAATCGCGCGTTGCCCTTCTGTGTCAATCAACGCGACTTCAATATTGCACGCTTGGTCCGCAAGCACGGAACTGATATCGAAGAGCAAGCCGGGCCGGTCCTGTGCTACCAGTTCGAGAAGCGTACTGTGCGATGAGCTCTGGCTGTCAAACCTCACGCGAGTGGAGACCTCAACCTTCGGACGCGCCTCCGCTTCCGCCCGGACCCTGCCACTAATGAGCTTTTGAAGGTCCATATTTCCCTTGAGAACGTCTCTCAGGTTCCCGATGAAGCGATCCTTTTCAGAAGGATTCAGCTCCAGGGTGCGATGAAGATCCACAAAATTGAACGTGTCCAGAATAATTCCGGCCGCATTGGCAAAGGCCTCGGCCTTAACGATGCTCATCCCCCAGGCGGCCAGCGTGCCGGTGATGGAAGCAAACAGGTACGGACGGTCCGCAGTGACGACGACCAACTCAAATCGTTCGTTTCGCGCCTCGAGCTCCACCCCAATGGGTTCGCTGCCCAGGCGGCGGGCCAATTCAAAGTGGCCGGCGATTTGCGATGCCGCATGCATTGCCGTGTAGCGCCACGGGAATCCATCGAGGAATGCGCGCAATTCCCCAACGCTTGCCGCAGCTCGAAGCGCCTTGAGCACCTGATCCAATTCCGCCGAGGAATCGGCGTCCATGCTCACTCTTTCGTCATCGACGCTCCGTGTCAGGAAATTGGCCGTGGCGGCATAAAGCTGCCACAGGAGTTCCGCTTTCCACGGCGTCAATGCTTCGGGATTTACCGCACGGATGTCGGCATAAGTGAGCAGGCAGAGCATTTTCAGCCGTTCGGTTGTCCCCACCACTTTGGCAAAATCCCGCACGGTCTCAGGGTCAAAGACGTCGCGCCGCTGCGACGCCGCGGACATTTCCAGGTGGCTGGCGATAAGAAATTGAACGGTTTCCCAGTCCGCTTCTGCAAGCCCCAGGCGAGATTGAATTCCTTCCAGCGCTCGCAGGCTTCCGTGAATGTGGTCGCCCAGTTCTGGAAACCCTTTTCCGACGTCGTGAAAGAGGAGGGTTAAGTACAGAAGCTCCGGCTGCTCGAGTTCCGAAAGAATTTCCCCAAACTTTCTCGTCCATATACCCCCGGCATCAGAGGGTTGAGGGTTAACGCGATGCGACTTTACCCTGAGAAGTTGATGCAGGTTTTCGAGGGTCATGAAGGAGTGTTCATCAACCGTGTACCGGTGGTAGAAGTCGCGGATTACGAGGGAGTCGATGGCAGCAAATTCCGGAAAGAGCCGGGTAAGCGCGCCTAACCGGTGCATTTGCCGGAGCGCCTCCGCTGCGTAGGGCAGAATCAGGATGCGCCGAAAATGCTGCCAAAGTTGTGGCGGATTGACCGTCGCGCCACCCGCGCGCGCGAGCTCTGCCGCCACCTGCTTCTCGGCTTCGCGGCTCAGAGGGAGCCCATGACGCGCCACCATTTCAAAGAGGCGCAGCACCAATAACGGGTCCTCCGCAAACGCCGTGGGACGCCGGGCAAAAATACGTCCCCGGATTACCGAGAAATCGGCATTTGATAAGCGCGATCGCCAGTCCTGATACAGGGCAAACAAGGCGGAGCGGGCCGGCGCGGATTCATCTGCCAGTTGAGAAGTCAGCTGTTCGATTGCCCGCGCCTGGTGAAAATAAATTCGCATCCAATCCGCCGCATCGATCTTTTCGCCCGGCCGCACCCCAACGCCTTGGGCAGCAGCTTTTGCCTGTGCGTCATAACTCAGTTGATTGTCGTCTCGCCCGTAGTGGTAATGAAGGAAGCAGCGAGCGTCGGCGAGGAATGTGAATGCACGCCGGGCAGCGTCTCGGTCGCGCTCCGGCCACAGTTCTTCCGGCGGCACCCATTCCCCGCTCCTTTCCAACTCTTCGATGCGCGCCAGCCAGCGGCAAACATGAAAATCGCGCAGGCAGCCGGGGGTATCCTTGAGATTGGGTTCCAGGTGGAAGATCGTATTCCCGTATTTCGCGTGGCGCTGCGCCATGAGGTCGATCAAATTTCGCACCAGATCCTGCTTGTCCCTCGCAACCATGCGGGGAACGACCGATCGGCGGAGGCGGGTATAGAGTTCCGCGTCTCCCGCCAGAAATCGCACGTCGAGCAAGGAAACGTTAAACTCCAGATTGTCGCGATAAAGGCGGCCACACTCCGCCAGCGTGTGCGTGCTGTTTCCCACCTTCAATCGAAGGTCCCAGAGCATGCGCAGGAGGGTCGCGAAGGCCTCGTTTATTTTTCGCGATGGGTTGGAATCCTCAGACAAAAGAAGCAGGTCAATGTCCGAATGCGGAAAAAGCTCTCGCCGGCCGTACCCACCGAGGGCCAGCAAACAAAGGTGAGGGGACGCCTGCGGTTCTACCCAGATAAACTCTCGAAACAGCCGGGCCACCACGGCGTCAACCAGTTCCGACCGTGCGCGCAACACGGCCGTCCCAGCCTTTGTATCCTCAAAGGAATTCTGAATCTGCTGCGAGTGCTCGGCGTAATACTCCGCCAAATCGTGGAGAGTGAGCGGTTCAGGACCTGGGATTGGGGGTAATGACATGAGGAATGATCCGTCACCGGTCCACGTCCGAGTACTTAAGGAAATAAGTTAGATCAAGGGCGATGACGCTTTACCGCTTGGCTCTCACCCTTTGACCCTCAAAGCGCCGACTCACCGCGGTCTTCATTTCGGATGCGAATCGCCTCATCCACCTTGGTCACAAAAATTTTCCCATCGCCGATCTTGCCGGTCCTGGCGGCGCGCAAAATTGCCTGCACGGCGGGCGTCTCACGATCGTCAGAAACCACCATTTCCACTTTGATTTTTGGCAAAAGGTCCACGGTATATTCGCTGCCTCGATAAACCTCAGTATGCCCTTTCTGACGGCCATGTCCGCGCACTTCCGAGACGGTCATGCCTTCCACGCCGACCTCCTGGAGCGCGCTCTTCACAGCATCAAATCGCGAGGGCTGAACGATGGCTTCAATTTTCTTCATGGCGCATTGTCCTTTGTGGTGAGCAGGCGCCGGAGAGCCGAGGTCAGGCGGGATGGAATCCCTCAAACCTCACTTCCCCTTTAAGCGCCGACAATACTTGATTCTTTAAGCTTCGAGATTGTATCCCTCTTCCCCGTGCTGGGACAAATCCAAGCCCTGGATTTCTTGCTCTTCACTGACACGAAGACCTAACAGGACATCCACGACTTTAAGGATCACCAGCGTTCCCACGATTCCCAGGCCCCATGCGATGGCAACGCCGGCAAGCTGATTTAGAATCTGGCCGGGGTGTCCATCGATCAATCCCACCGCCGTCGCCACTCCGTGTGCATCCTTGAAAACGGGATTAACGGCCTTCGCTGCAAAGACGCCCGTCAGGAGCGCGCCCAGCGTGCCTCCCGCTCCGTGGACGCCAAATACATCCAATGAGTCATCATACCCGAACTTGCTTTTGACTCGCGTGACCATTTGATAGCAGCCTACTCCCGCGATGACGCCAATCGCCAGGGCGGACATCGGCCCCACAAAACCCGAGGCGGGCGTAATGGCCACAAGGCCGGCGACGGCACCGGAAATTGCGCCCAGCACGCTGGCCTTACCCGTGCGAATCCACTCGGCGGCGGCCCAGCCCAGCGCGGCCGCCGCGGCGGCGAAGTGCGTGGCCACGAATGCACTAGTGGCCAGGCTCCCCGCCGCCAGCGCACTCCCCGCATTAAAGCCAAACCATCCCACCCAGAGCAGGCATGCACCGATCAGGCTCAGCACCACGCTGTGCGGCGGCATGGATTCCTTGGGGAACCCCACTCTTTTCCCCAAATACAACGCGCAGACGAGCGCGGATATCCCCGACGTCACGTGCACCACCGTGCCGCCCGCAAAATCCAGCGTCGGGATCACTCCCACTGTGGCGTTCAGCAGGCCGTCTTTTCCCCAAACCATGTGCGCCATGGGATCATAAACAATAATCGTCCATAGCACCATGAAGAGCAGCATCGCCTTGAACTTCATCCGCTCCGCGAATGCGCCCGTGATCAAGGCGGGAGTGATGATGGCAAACATTAGCTGGTAGACCATAAACGTCTGCTGGGGAATCGTCGCCGCGTAATCCGGATCAGGAGCGGCACCAACACCGCGTAAGAAAAGGTAATCGAGATTGCCAAGGAAGCGGCTCCCGGCATGAAAGACCAAGCTGTACCCAAACAGCGCCCAGAGCACGGTAACCACTCCCATCAGAATGAAGCTCTGCAT
>JASHSC010000404.1 GCA_030036915.1 Terriglobia bacterium | reverse complement strand
CTCACGGGTGCGTTCACAATCTATCTTTGGCTCGTTTCACGGCGCAATACTCGGGCATTGAATTCCCCCGACTTGCCGCGTGGAATACTGAGCGAAACCCAATCCGAACTTTGAAAATGCTTGGCGAGGAATACGATTTGGCCGATATGGCACGCGTAATGCCCCAGTTGGCGGTTGATTGCCTGCATGATGGAGTGCGGCTCGGCACGAATTTGAACGGTGCGTCCCAGGTCCGCGTCGGTGAGCGGTTCCAGCGCAGCAAAGAGGCATCGCCAACCCGATTGCCAAATGTCCATCATGGCGGCGCGCGTGGCGGGCGGCGATTCAAACTCGGTATCGCGATTGCGGTCGGGCTTTTCGCCATCCGAAGTCTGGAAATCGGTCCAGCGCGACCGCATGTTCCCTGCCAGGTGTTTGACGATGAGCGCTATGGAATTCGACTCGGAATCCAGCGCCTGGTGAAGGTGTTCGTCTTTCACCTGAGCCATCGCTCGCTCGCCCATCGTCTTGTAGTACCGAAAGAGGGTGATGACGTCAGTGATATAGGAGGTCGTGAATTCGTGTGGCATAGGGGAATTATAACGCTATTGCGGAAGGGGCGCCTTCGAAGTCCAGGGATTCAACAACGATTTTGCAAGCAATTTACGATGCGCTGACAATGAGAATGGTTCCAGCTTAAAGAGGCGAATCGTGCTGTCCAGCATCACATCTGCGGCCCGACCCCGCGGCCGATTCGCTCATCGGGAGTCAGAGGCGGGTCGTCAACCGTTGCGGCGCGATTTTCTTTCGTCAGGCGCACCACTCCGGTTTCATCCATGAAGAAACTGCACGAACAGTGCCTTGGACAAGGTTCATTGGGTCGCGCCGTGAGGGTGTAGGACCTGATGATGCCGTCCGCACCGGGCAGGCCGGCCATGTAGGTAAACTCGTAGCCTTTCATCTGCGGCAGGCCGACGGTGCCCAAGGTTTTCAAGTTCGGCATATAGCTGTTCAGATGTGTCGCCGCATAACTCACCTCCATCACACGAAAGGTCATGAATTCCACCACGGGCGATTCGTCGGCGGGCTTGAGCTGGCGCGGCGGGAACAACAAGAAATCGGCGGCAAATAGTACGGGCAGGCAGACGAGGAAGTACACCGCGGGCGGAATGGCACTGAATGCCCAGAACTTGATATCCCTCCCGCTCTTTTCAAGGCATGAATTCGCCTTGACCGCAAGGACTATGAGGAGCACCTGCGTGAGTGCAATCAACGCTGCACCGGTCCATTGCCATGGCTCCTTGGGATTTGCATCCGGTCCCGCAAAGACCAGGGCGGCGGGCAGAATCAAGATTCCGCCAATCGCCGTCAGCACTGCAAGTCGCAGGCCCTTGGCAGGATTGCGGCCGGCGAGGCGCCAGAGCACGTGCAGGTAGGGAAGTCCCACCACCAGGGTGAGAACCATGCCCATGATGTTCGTCTGAACCGGGGGAATGAAGTTGAGGCAGCCGGGTGAGAGGAAAAAACCATTGGCATTTGCGCACAAGCGGAAAATCAACGCCCAGAATATGAGGGGACCGGGGAGCAATGCGACCTGAACAGCTCGGAACCAAACCCGAGGGATGGGAGAAGATGGCCGAAGAGACGCGGGGCGGATGGACAGAGTCATTTCATCACCATTTATGCCGTCAATCTCCTGTGCAATCGCCGGAGGCGGAGGTCCGGCGCCTGGCTACTGCTTGGCGGCTGCCCTCCAGAGGCCGGCGACCTCGGCAGGGCTTAGCTCCCGCCATTTTCCCACTTCCATTCCCTCAAGCGCTAGCGGGCCGATTCGGGTTCGAACCAGCTTCAGAACCTTGAACCCCACCGCCTCAATCATTCGACGAACCTCACGGTTTTTGCCTTCGGTCAGCACCACGTCCAGCCACGAGTATTTGCCCCGATCTTCCCGCCGCCGCACGCTGACGGGTTGGGCGCGATCGCCGCGCTTCATTTCGACGCCCGCGTTGAGCTGCGCAATGGCCTCGTCGCTCATCAGAGCATTGACCTTCACCATGTACGTTTTGGGGATCATGGATTCCGGGCTGGAAATGAATTCCCCAAACTCCGTGTCATTGGTCAGCAGCAAAAGTCCGGAAGTATCTTTATCGAGGCGGCCGACCGGAGCCACCCACTTGTTTTCCTCGCCGAGATATTGATAGATCGTTTCGCGGCCGCCCGGGTCTCCGTGGCTGGTGATTACGCCCTTGGGCTTGTAAAAAAGCAGGTAGCGTTTCCTCGCGGGCTTGACGCGGCGGCCGTCAAACAGAATGGCGTCGCACTCCGGGCGCACCCAAACGTCGGGATCGCGCACCGTTCGCCCGTTCACCTTCATCCGGCCCGCCAGGATTGCGGCTCGAGCCTCCGTGCGCGAAGCGTGCCCCAGGCGCGAGAGCACGCGGTCGAGGGTCATGGTGGGCTTCATAGGTCAAGTTCGAATGGACCGTTTCGATCTCATCGACCTGGGGACAAGAACGAAACCTCATCGAGCTGAATAAATTCCCGAACCATGGGGACACTGGACTGGTCCATCTCGCTCACTGTCCCGAAAAACGCTACCTTGCCATCCACCAGAAACACGACGCGGTCAGCGAGCTTGCGCGCCAGCTTCATATCGTGGGTCACAACGACGGAGGTGAGGCCGCTTTTTTGTTTCACTTTCAGAATCAGATCGCTGAGGGTCTGCGCCATCAGCGGATCGACCATGGTGGTGGGTTCATCGTAGAGAATACACTCGGGCTCCGCAGCCAGTGCCCGGGCGATGGCCACGGCGCGGCGCATGCCCGTGCTCAGGTCGGAGGGCATCAGTTCGCTCATGCCTTCCAATTCCACGTGAGCGAGCAGGCTCTCTACACGCTGCTGAATCTCCGCCTCGCTCATGGCCAATCCCCGCAGAGCCCGCTCGCGCAGTGGATATGCTACATTTTCGCCAACCGTCAGTGAATCGAAGAGCGCGCCGGACTGAAATACCATGGTCACGCGCCGCCGAATGTTCATCAATTCCTCCTCGTTCAGGGCATCGACCTCCCTACCTGCTACGAAAACTTGTCCGGAATCGGGCCTCAGGAAGCCCAGAATATGCTTGAGCGTCACGCTTTTGCCCACTCCGCTGCGTCCCAGCACCGCCACCATTTCGCCTTGCCGTACGTCGAAGCTCACATCCTCAAGCACCGGCTGGCTATCGAACGACTTATAGACATTGCGAAATTCAATGTAGGGATTGGGGGCTTGGCGAAGCTCCTGTTCTCCACTCATGCATGACCAGTATGAATTACGAATCGTGAATTGTGAATTCCAATTTGATCTGCGGCAAGAGCGGCCATGATGACCGTATCGTGCCTGCACTCAGTATCTCCAAAAAAAGTAAATCGTCATGCCCGTACCCACAACGATCACCGTGGTGCGCACCCAGCGCGGGTCAAGCTTCTGTGCGTAATGGGCCCCGCCGTACCCGCCAATGACCGCCCCCACGATCATCAGGATTCCCTGCGGCCATTCCACTTCTCGGGCCACGATGAACGTGACCACCGCCGCCCCGTTGATGGCCGATCCCAGCAGCGCTTTAAGACCGTTCATCGCGTGGATATCCTCAAGGTGCATCATCTCGAGCATGGCAAGCATCAGGATGCCCATGCCGCCGCCAAAAAATCCTCCATAGAGGGCGATGCAAAATTGAATGAGCGTGAGCCCGGCAAGCAGCGGCAGAGACGGCGGCCCCTGTCGCTTCATCGCCCTGCCGAGCTTTCCCGTCAGTCGCTTGCCAAAGGCGAATAGCAAGGTGGCGATTCCAAAAAAGTACGGAACCAGGGACATAAAAGTCGTCTGGGGAGTGTGCAGGAGCACCACGGCACCCGCGACCCCGCCCAGAAGGCTAATGGCAATCAGCGGCGCCATGACGCGCGCGGACTTTGGCAATCGATGCCAGTAGGAAAAGACGCTCGCCACCGACCCCGGCCAGACGGCGACCGTGTTCGTGGCGTTGGCGGGGATGGGAGGAACTCCGGTAAAGATGAGCGCAGGAAACGAAAAGAAGCTACCGCCGCCGGCGATAGAGTTCATCGCGCCGGCCAACAGCGCTGCCACAAACAGGAGGATAGCGTGGGAAAAAGTCATTGCTTGAAACTCGAAACTGGAAATTGGAAACTGGCTTAGTCTCAGATTTCGAGTTTCCAGTTTCGAGTTTCTATTCTTTACTGCGGTTCCGCCGGCAGCGCCTCTCGCGAGCGCGTCAATCCGGTCAACAGGAATTTACCATCGTTTGTAAAGATCGGGTGATAAACAAATCGTTGGTCGGGCTTGGACAAGGCGAACAAATATCGATCTGGCGTGCCCTCGAGCGTCTCAGCCGCGCGGAACACGTTATCCTGAAGAAACTCCGGCCAATTGTCCTGAACGAATTTGCGAAACGATTCCAGCGAAGGTGAATCGGCATTCAGGAACTTTGCCGGAACTACCAGCGCATAGGCGGCGGAATAATCGTGCAGGTGGAGCGCTGAAATGAATCGATAGAGGGTGTAATCCTGATTGGCGACGTACTCGGTTTTGGCGGGAATGAACGCCTTGCCATCCCAATGATAAACCGCGCGCGCATCGAAGCCGCGCTTCCCGCCTCGGGGGAATTGCAGCAATCCGGGATCGGCGCGGCCCGTCACGATCATCTCTGACGCCGCGCCCGATTGCTCTAGAAATTTCACTTGGGCCTGTAGAAGAGGCTGCAAGCGGCTATCTTCCGCCTGCCCGTCCCACAGAAGTGTCGCAACATGGTCCTTCACCTGAAAAACCATGGGATCCGCCGCCTGCGATTCATCTCCGGGGACGACGATCGCCAAGCCGCATCCCATGGTTGGGCCAAGATTGATGCGGGTATGGCTGAAATTCTCGACGCCGGAGATCAACCGAGAGGCTTTCCAGTGCGCACCGTCCCACGAGAGCATGTAGACATTCCAAAGCGGCTGCGAACTCGGATCCGGTGCGACGTCCGCGCCTAGCAAATTGTCGGGGACCGCCCACCTTAGGAGAACTTCCGGCACACCATCGCCATCGAGATCACCGATTGCCACAAGCGAGTTCCGTGGAACTTCGGGCGGCGCGTCTTCCAATTTCCCTCCGATGTGAAGTGCGTCGGCCAAAGCGGAAATATCGGGAGTCGTCACTCCCTGAATGGCGGTATTAATTTGAGGCATGACGGTGTCCGGCACGGCGGGTTCGACGGGAGTCTGCGGCAGCGGTGATTCCTGCACTTTCTGCTGGGCGGAGGCGCGGGCAGTAAAGATGCATAGGCAAGCAGCAAGAGCGATAGCCCAAGCCCCGACGGCGCCAATCAAGCTCCCGCGCCGCAAACAATGCCTTGATTCGAAATAGTCCATTTTTAAGAGTTCATTATAAGGCCAGCCCAAAAAAAGAACAAACCGGTGGAATCTGAACATGGGACACCAACTAATGCGCTGCTGGGGCAATGAATAGTTATATATAACTACAATAGTTTCAGCTAGATAAATACAACGTCGACTTCTTGGCACGCATATATGGGTAAATCAGCACTCATGGCCACCGAGTGCTAATTTGTTGATTTCAGACCGAATTTTCCTCTTGACGACCGTAAAGAGAAATACTAAATTAGCACTCGGCCCTTCTGACTGCCAAATCTTATGATTTGTGCCGTCAGACGGGCAAATCAAAATCATTAAGGCCTTACGGCATTGGCCCGAGGCAGCCCACCGGGCGGGGGCGGAAGTCGCTAAGCCCGGCGAATCTGTTGCTCGAGCAAATCCGAGGAGGAAAGGAGACTTCAACATGACGGTAAGACCTCTTCATGACCGGCTGATTGTCAAGCGGGTCGAAGAAAAAGAAACGATCAAGGGCGGAATCATTATCCCTGACTCGGCGAAAGAGAAGCCGCAGGAGGGCGAAGTGATTGCCGTGGGCAACGGCAAGAAAACGGAAGACGGCAAGATCGTCCCCCTGGACGTGAAAGCCGGCGACCGCATTCTGTTCGGTAAGTATTCGGGTACGGAGATCAAGGTTGACGACAATGAGTACCTGATCCTGCGCGAAGAGGAAGTCCTGGGAGTGATCGAGCACGCGAAAGCGGCGGCGGGCAAGAAGTAAAGTTGACCGCGAGCAAGCGGCAACTCGCCGGAAAGACCAGCGGGCTCGCCGCAAAGAAGGAAATTGAGTTATCAACTCCGCCATCCCGCCAACCGGGAGGCGGGAGAAGGAGCGAAGGGAGGAAAGATGGCAAAGGCTAAACAGA
>JASHSC010000403.1 GCA_030036915.1 Terriglobia bacterium | reverse complement strand
GCACGCGCGAGCAGGCCAGCGTGTTGCATGAGGAGTTGGCAGCGCTGGGCGCCGAGGTCGTTGAAATTCCCACCATCGCTATTCGGCCGCCCGACTCATGGGAACCGCTTGATTCCGCCATCCGCCGCCTGGAGGAGTTTCACTATCTGCTGGCGACGTCGGCGAACGGGGTGAGCAACTTTCTGGCGCGCCTCGCTGCGTCAGGACGCGATTCCCGCGCGCTCAAGGGTTTGATAATCGGCGCCATCGGCCCCGCCACGGCCGCCGAATTCGCGCGCGCGGGGATAAAGGTCGACGTCATGCCGAAGGAGTACGTCGCGGAGGGATTGCTCGCCGCACTGGGAGATGGCGACCTGCGTGGTAAAGCGTTTCTGATTCCCCGCGCGCGGGTGGCGCGGGACCTTGTGCCTCACGCCCTCGAAGAGCGTGGCGCGCGCGTGGAGGTGGTGGAAGCTTACCAAACGGTGCTGCCGGATCTTTCGCCCCAGGAGCGTTCCCGCCTCTTGAGTCCGCCACCGGACGCGATTACCTTCACCAGCTCCTCCACGGCCACGAATTTCGCCAACTTGGTCGGCGAAGACCGCGCGGTAGAAATCCTTCACGGCGTGGTGATCGCCTCAATTGGCCCGATTACCTCCGCAACGCTCCGCAAGCTCGGATTGAGCGTAACCGTAGAGGCGAAGGAAGCGACGATGGCAGGGTTGGCGCGCGCGATTGCAAACCAATTCAGGAATGCCAAAGGTTAAGCAGCAGGGGCGGTTGGCGAACTTCGCGCAACCTCAAAGTTACAGATTGAGAAGTTCGCGCAGCTTGCGCGTTTGAGCGCGGCTGACGGGAATTTCCGTCTGCTTTCGATCTTCCATTCTGAGTTGGTAGGAGCTCTTGAACCAGGGCACCACTTCCTTAATGTGGTTCACGTTGACGAGATAGGAGCGATGCACGCGCCAGAAAACTTCGGGATCCAGGTTGGATTGGAGTTCTTCCACCGTGCGGAAGTTTGACTGGCCTTCCATTTCACGCGTCACGATGCTGATGACGCCGTCTTCGATGCTGGCATAAATCACGTCGTCTTTATCGACAAGGAAATGCCGGTTGGCGCTCTTGATCACCAGCTTGCCCTTCTGGGTGGCGGAGGGGCGCTGTTCCACCATCTGCACAAGGCGGTCAAGCTTCTGGCTAGTGGCGTCGGAAGTTTCGAGCAGACGCCGGACGCGCTGAATCGCTTTTTCGAGGCGAGCCTTGGCGATGGGTTTCAAAAGGTAATCAATGGCGCTTACGTCAAAAGCCTGCACGGCATACTGGTCATAGGCCGTGGCGAAAATGAAAAACGGAAGACGCGTTTTCTTTTCGAGCAGTCGCTTGATGACGCCGAACCCATCGACACCGGGCATCTGAACATCCAGAAAAACCAACTGGGGACTCAGATCTCGCACCATGCTTACGGCTTCAACACCGTTCTTTCCCTGCCCCACCACTTCGATGTCTGTAATGCTCTTCAGCAGAAATGCCAGTTCGTCGCGCGCCGGCTGCTCATCATCCACAATTAAGGCCGTTATCCTCATATGAAATTTGTCCCTTCCGCAAGCCCATCTTCATCACAAGATATTATAGCGGATTCAGGTTAGACTTGATGCCGGAAGCACGGCCTTCAAGAAAGAGAGGATTTTGCCCGCAATGCGAGCAGTTGTGCAGCGAGTGAAGCGCGCGGAAGTGCGAGTTGGAGCAGAGGTGGTGGGGCAAATTGGCGCAGGTTTGCTCGTGCTATTGGGGGTGGGGAAGGACGACACCGAAGCCGCCGGCACGGGGCTGGCGGAGAAAATTGCAAACCTGCGGGTTTTTGATGACGGCCAGGGGAAAATGAACCGATCGCTGAATGAAACCGGCGGTCAGGTGCTGTGCGTCTCGCAATTCACGCTTTATGGCGATTGCCGAAAGGGTAGGCGGCCGAGTTACGACCAAGCCGCGCCCCCCGAGCAGGCTCAGGCATTCTACGAAAGTTTCGTCATCTCAATGCGCAGGCTGGGAATCCGCACGGAAACCGGACGCTTCCGCGCCATGATGGACGTGGAACTGGTGAACGACGGTCCGGTGACTCTGCTGCTGGATTCGGAGCGGAAGTTCTGAGAAGGCCTGCTTGCGGGTGGGGGGACTAAAGCAATATTTCCATTCCTTCGAATGCGGCGCGGGTGTTCGGGAAGCGCTCCCTGGCGCGCTGCTGAAGCTTATCGATGGCCTGATCGTCGCTGTCCGGATCGTGGTGGAAAAGGATTAACTCCTTTACTCCGCATTCCTTACAGATTTTAACCCCTTCGTCCCAGCTTCCATGACCCCAACCTTTCTTCTCCTGTTCGAGCTGGGGGCGCTCGTATTGGGAATCGTAAACGAGCACGTCCGCTCCCTCGGAAATTTCTCGCAAGGTGCGATCGCCTTTGGGACTGCCCGGCTCATTGTCGGTGGCCAAAACAACTGATTTTCCATTATTCTCGATGCGGTAACAAAGGCAACCTTGGGGATGGTTCAAACGAGCCGGACGAATATGAAAGTCGTCGAGTTCAAAAGGTTTGTTGGACACTTCCGTATACTTGCGCTTGGCACGC
>JASHSC010000402.1 GCA_030036915.1 Terriglobia bacterium | reverse complement strand
AGACGGACGGGAACGACATCAAGCAAACGTTGCGAGCACTGCAAAGTTTTGGGTCGAGATTGTCCGATGAATACGGCGACATACAAACCGCGACTCATCTTTGGGAGGTGACAAAGGGTTGCAACCTGCGTTGCATCCATTGTCGCGCCACCGCTACTGAACTCTCATCACCCAACGACCTACCTACGACCATAGCCCTGAAAATAATAAAGCAAGTCTCTCAGTTATCCTCACCAATCCTAGTTCTTAGCGGTGGCGAACCTCTTTTTCGCAAGGATATTTTCGATCTGGCCAGTTACGCACGCGATTGCGGATTGCGCGTAGCCCTGGCCACGAATGGAACTCTGGTAGACAAGGAAGTAGCCCGCCGAATTGTGGAATCGGGCGTCCGCCGAGTCTCCATCAGCCTGGACGGCGCGGATGCCGCGACGCATGACGCCTTTCGCGGAATCCCGGGAGCGTTTGAGGGCGCCGTGCGCGGCCTGCGAAACCTGAAAGACCTCGGCATGTCGGTGCAAATCAACATGACCATCGCGCGGCACAACGCCCACCAGCTTCCCAGCGTGCTCGATCTGGCCCGCGAATTGGGCGCCGACGCACTCCACACTTTTCTGCTGGTTCCGGTGGGCTGTGGGGTGGATATCGCGGAAGAGCAGATGGTGCCCGCCGACGAGTACGAAAAAATTCTGAATTGGTTCTACGACCGGGCGCAGGAAGGCGGAATCGAGCTGAAAGCCACGTGCGCGCCCCACTACTTCCGCGTGCTTCGCCAGCGCCGAGCCACAGAGCGGCGCGTGGCCACGCTGCCGCAAGTTTCTCACGCAAGTGATGAGCGCAAGATCGGTCCGACGGAAATGACAATGCCTGGCTCAACGGGGATCGCCCTTCACCTCTCTGCGCATCCTGTCGGGCCGGGCCACGCTGATGGGATGAATGCGACAACGAAGGGCTGTCTGGCCGGCACGGGAGTCGCGTTTATTTCCTATCAGGGAGAAGTTTATCCCTGCGGTTACCTGCCGGTTCTGGCCGGCAACCTCCACCGGCAGAGCTGGGCGGAGATTTGGGAAAACGCTCCGGTGTTCCAGCAGCTTCGCGACACGGGCAACCTGAAAGGCAAGTGCGGCTACTGCGAGTTCCGCAACATCTGCATGGGTTGCCGCGCGCGGGCCTTCGCCGCCACGGGAGATTTTCTCGACGAAGAGCCTTTCTGCGTTTATCAGCCGCGCACCGGAGATCAGGCCGGCAGGCTCAAGAAGGAGGACGCTTATGTTTCAATTCGCTGATCTGGTGCGCGGCGGAGAAGCGGTTCGGGACATCAAGCAGCGCTTTCCGGAAACGGTGGCGGTCTTCGAAGAGTTTCACTTGCGGCCCTCCTGCGACGACTGCTCGATCGAAATGGCAGCGCGGAAAGCGGGGGCTTGTTTAGAGGACTTGCTTGTCGAGATTAACAAGGTCATTTACGAGAGCCGGAGCGTTACCACCCGGCCGTTGTGCGGATGAATTGACATGGCAAGTGCAATTCCAGTTCCGGGCCTGCTGACGCGCTCGCGCAAGCGATCGTTCCTGCTTCCTCGTGAGCATGGAGCTTGGGGGATGCTCCTGGTCCCGTTGCTTGCTGGTGCGGTCGCCGGTCAGCCCAACGGCGAGCAGGCCCTTAGAGTGCTTTTATTCGCAATGGCGGCGCTAGGCCTTTTTTGCCTGCGAACCCCGCTCGAAGCAGAGCTGGGAATTTCCGCGCTGCGCCCACAGGGTGATGCCGAGCGGAGGCTTATTCACTTGACGATTTACTTCTATGCGGCCCTTGCCGCTTCGGCGCTGGTGGTTCTTCTGATTTGGGCGCATGCCTTCGGATTGATTCTGCTGGGAGCAGCCGCGGCTGTGGCATTTATCCTGCAAGTTGGGCTCAGGAAGCTCGGCCGGGAGACGCGTCTTAACTCTCAATTGGTGGGTGCGGTTGCGTTGAGCTCGACGGCGGCAGGGGCTTATTATCTTGCCGCGGGCCGGTTGGGAGCGACGGCCGCGATTCTCTGGTTCGTCAATTGGCTCTTCGCCGCCGACCAGATCCACTTTGTGCAATTGCGAATTCACTCCGCACGCGCGATGTCGACCGAAGAGAGAATCCGCAAGGGAAAATCCTTCCTGATTCACCAGGCCGTTTCACTTGTTGTTTTGGGATTGATTTGGCGGGCGGATTGGGCTCCCAGACTGGTTCTGGCGGGGTTTGTCCCGCTGTTCGCTCGCGGATGGGTGTGGTTCCTCGAACCGCCTAGTCCTCTTCAGGTCCGTCGCCTGGGTTTGAGTGAGTTGATGTATGCCATCGTCTTTGGGGTTTGTTTCATCATCGCGTATAATATCCCACTCCTTCCCAGCCATATCTGATGCCTGCCCAATTGCTCATATATCCTTTCGATTGATGCCGAGTTTACGCATCTTTGCATTTAACGTTGTGCGCTTGAGCCCAAGCCGCTCCGCAGCGCCATTGGGACCTGCAATGACGCCGTTGGCTTCACGAAGCGCGTGCAGTATGTGTTCGCGCTCGGCATCTGCAAGTGTGGAACCCCCAGTTACCGGTTCCTCGGAGTCTTCAGCGGATGTGAGTTCGGAGATTGGAACTCGAAGAACCGGGCCGGGAGACAAGATTACCGCTCGCTCAATAAAATTCTCAAGTTCGCGAACGTTTCCTGGCCAGTGCCACTTCACGAGCGCTTTCATTGCTTCGGGAGGAATCGTCTCAATCTTTCTCTTCATCCGCCGTGCATGTTTGTCAACAAAATGGCGTATTAAGAGCGAAATGTCTCCCGTGCGTTCGCGGAGAGGAGCGAGGTGTACCGGAAATACTTTCAGTCGATAATACAAGTCGCTGCGAAATTGCGAATCCTTTACCATCTTGGCCAAATCCCGATTCGTGGCTGCAATAAGACGAACATCCACCGGGATCGTACGGGTGCTTCCCAGTCGCTCAAATTCCTTCTCCTGAAGCGCCCGCAGAAGCTTGGGTTGCAGTTCGAGGGGGATGTCTCCGACTTCATCCAAAAACAGTGTGCCTCGATGTGCAAGTTCAAGACGGCCGATTTTCTGCGAAATAGCGCCGGTAAACGCGCCCTTCTCGTGGCCGAAAAGTTCGCTCTCCAGCAAACCGCTCGGAATCGCTGCACAGTTTAACTTTACGAAGGTTCGGTTGCGTCGTTCGCTCAACTGATGGATTGCACGAGCGATCAGTTCTTTTCCGGTTCCGGTTTCGCCCGATATGAGGACAGTTGCACCGGTTGGGGCCACTGTCTCTACTTGTTTCAGCGCTCGCTTTAGCACCGGACTCTCGCCGACAAGCCCCTCGAAATTATATTCTGTTCGAATCTCGTCTTCGAGATACCTCTTCTCTTCTTCAAGGCGCTCATTTAGTCCGCTGATTTGGCTGAAAGCCTCAGCATTGTCGATGGCCAAGGCGATCTGATTCGCGACCTGGCTGAGTAGGTTCAAATCGGCACGGGCCAAACCTTCGTCTTTGACGCTTCCTACGCCGAGGACTCCGAGGGGACGACCGTGACTGATGAGTGGAAGCCAGCAACCCGATTTTATACCCGCCTTCCCCAAGAGCTGCCTCGCGTGCTTTGTAAATCGACCGTCGTTTAAATGTTCGACCAAAACTGGTTGTCGACTGCTAAAACACAGTCCTGCCGGCGTCCCGTCGAGCGTGATCAGATCGTCTTCAGCATTCACGTCCAACCCTGCTGGAGAATTCAATGGGTGGAGCCGCAGTTTTTGGGCGTTCGGATCGTAGAGTGCCAAACTGGCGTAATCATGGCGTGTTACTTGATTGAGACTTGCCGTAACTGCGACTAATAATTTGCCGATGTCCAGATTCGAAAGAAGAATGTTAGTGATCTCAAGAAGTAGGGCCTCTTCAGCACGTTTTCTGGTGGTGAAGTCGCGGGTAATTTTGAAATAGCCGAGAAGTTTGCCGGCATTGTCGCGTAGCGCGGTAATAACGACGTTTGCCCAGAATTGTGAACCATCCTTGCGGACTCGCCAGCCTTCATCTTCGTAGCGCCCGGTCTCTGCCGCTATCTTCAGCCCTTGGTCCGGCTTACCGCGCTTGATATCTTCGGGGAGATAGAAACAGGAAAAATTCTGCCCTATAATCTCTTCCGGTTGGTAGCCCTTAATTTTCATCGCAGCGGGATTCCAACTGGTAACCAAACCCTCGACATCGAGGGTGAAAATAGCATAGTCCTGCACGGTCTCTATGATTGACCGCAAGCTCGCTTCACTCTGACGAAGCGCGTCTTCTGCCTTCTTGCGTGCCGTGATATCTCGAACCACGGCGATGACAAGAGGTCCCTCGCTGGTCTCAGCGGGACTCAACATGATATCGACCGGAAATTCGGTGCCGTCTTTGCGGCGTCCCCACAAATCAAGTCCCACGCCCATGGCGCGCAGGCGTGGTTCATGCTGATAACTCTTCCGTTGGCCAATGTGGGTGGGGCGAAAACGCTCTGGGACTAGGATTTCGACAGTCTGGCCCAAGAGTTCATCTCGGGAATAACCGAAGAGCTTCTCCGTCTGCGGATTGGCGTTGAGGATCTCGCCTTTCGAATTCGCCAATAAAACAGCATCCGGCAAGGATGCGTACAAAGCGGTAAGCAAGTTTGGTTGAAGTAATTTGTCTACCAATCGTGTGGAATCTAGCACGGTTAACACCTCCTCCGCAGGAGGCGGGGCACATCCAAGTTTTTTAGCCCGAGACTCCACAATGCTACGCATGTAGTGAAGTGTCCGCAAGTGAGATTTAACGCGGGATTCAACCGTCACGGTTGGCCTTACCTGAACTGGCGTCTCTCTCGCCTGAAATGCAGTTGGCGTGTCAGTCCGCATGTGCGAACACCGAAATTGAGGAGATTTCGTCTGATTAGTTTAGAAGGAACCAGCACCAGGAGGAAGGGGAAAAAGGACGAAGCGGTTAGATGACAGAACTGTGGTAGGGACCTGCGGATAACGTGTTCAGCAAAAAAGGGCGATTTAGCCATCTCAGCTCGAAGGAATTCAGTTTTTGGCCAGGTCTATGATTCAGCGTGGACACGCAACTGCTTCCAAGTCGAACTTCATTCACGGGTTTAGTAGTATGAAGACTGCTGAACCGGAGCGGCTCCTTCAGGAGGATTTATGATCATAATTACAGACGCTACCGGAAAGTTAGGCCAAGCCATTACGCAACGACCCCTCGAGATGGAGATGAGTATAATCGAGGCGATCGCGACATCTGGACAATGAGGTACGAGCGTGAATGAGGTTGGGGACAGGGAGAAAGAGATTCAGGGAAAAGGGATAAGACCAGTTGGAACCAGCGCTTCAAAGATGGTTGCCAAGCGCTGTCATGATGTGAACGCCCGCTGAGAAATATCATGTTTTGGTTAAGAAAAAAAGTTGAGGAAAACTGCTTTCATGCGGAGCGGAGCCGGAACGATTAAACGATGCTCATGGGTCAGCGTCAATGACCCGTTGATGCTCCAATACCACGATCGCGAATGGGGTGTCCCAGTCCACGATGACCGCAAGCATTTCGAGTTTCTCGTCCTCGAAGCTGCACAGGCCGGTTTGAGTTGGACGATCGTACTGAAAAAACGTGAAGGTTATCGGCGTGCCTTCGATGGCTTCGATCCCGAGAGAGTCGCGCGATTTTCTGCGCGACGAACTGAGAAGCTCGTGTCAGATTCCGCGATCATTCGTAACCGCATGAAAATCGAGGCCGCTGTGCGCAACGCAGGCGTGTTTCTCAAGATCCAGGACGAGTTCGGAAGCTTCGACTCCTATTGCTGGCGCTTTGTTGACGGACGGCCGAAGCTGAACCGGTGGAAGACCATGCGGCAGATTCCTGCAACCTCACCCGAATCCGAGGCATTCAGCAAGGACCTCAAGCATCGGGGATTCAGTTTCGTTGGTTCGACGGTCGTGTATGCCCACATGCAAGCCGTTGGAATGGTAAACGATCATCTCGTCGATTGTTTCCGCTATCGGGAGATCCGCCAGGATTGGAAGACTGGACCTGCTCGACAACGGTCGGAACCAAGTTAACATTGAAAGGGATGAGCTCAGGGCAGTTTGTCGAAAAAGAGATAAACGGCTGCAATCCGGCCGTCCCGGGCAATGATGAAATCAGTCCCGGCGTAAGCCAGCGCCTCACCGGGGCGGCCCGCTACCCATCGGACTCGCCCGGCATTGCCCAACTCCTCCGGCTCGGCAATTGGCTGATATCGAAAGTCAGGATGAGTAGCTTTTATGGCGCCCGCGATGGGCGCCGCTTTTGGGGTCTTAGAACACGCTTTCTTCGGTGAAGATCTCGTCGATGGCTGTGCGCCGACGCACGGGGTCGTTTTCACCGAAGACGTCCTGAAGATTACGGGTCAATAAGGTCGATATGCTATCGAACATGTTGAGCTCGTCCTCCATTCTGAACAGCCTACGAATATCCGGCTGACGGACGGCGACGAATCACACCACTGACGTTTCTTACCCCATCGAAAGCGCGCCTCATCCTCGCCCATATAGTCGGGATCGAGGTAGATGTGCAGGCTTGATATTCGACCATGTCGAAACTTGAAGACGTTGCAGAAACGCCCGCCAGGAGTTTTGCCGCCTGCCCACACCTTTGAACACCAGAGGCTGGAAAGGGAATTCTCGAAGGCCACCGAGAGATACCGGCGGCTGTTGGAGGAAGAGCAACAAGCAGAGAGAGATTCACGCTGAACCAGCAGGCCTCAATCAACGTTTCAGGGCAGAAGGTTGATAACCCTGGCGGCCCAGCTCCTGGCCACAGTAACCGTTCCCGGGGCTGGCTTTCCTTGCCGAGGAAGAGGGACGTTGAAAATTAAAAACGCACATTTATATTACCGCCCGGTTTTTCCTTTGCCTTGTGGTTGTTTGAGCCACAACAATCAATTGTGCGACTCGACCATCGGTAATGGACTCGGCATCTTTCCTACTTTCTTGACTCCCCTGCCGGTTGGCGTGAACGCCCGAGCACGGCCAGTCCGTTGCTTCACCGACAGGTCCCCCCGATGGCCCTACGTGTGCCCGTCTTCGAATTAACGGTCATTGTACATGCTTGTCACACTCCCATAATTACCTCGTACTAACATTGCTTTTCCGTTGGCATCGAGAAGTCGGCAAGGTAGTCAGAGATTCATAACCGCCGGTTATCTGGAGGGATGGGGATGTGTCCATCGTCCTTGCCATGCGGAAGAGTTCAGTCTCCACCCGAACTCCGAGGACGTGGGGGCAAGTGCATTCTCATTCCAACCAGGTTGTCAGATCTGGTGGGTCGTCGCGCTGCAGCTTCAGTCTCCTAGCACAAAGTGAGATTTATCAGGAGGGATTTATGCGCAAAGAGAATCTACAGATAAGTGCCTTTTTTTGCGTTCTGCTCATTGGCGTGGTGGCTCCCGGATGGTCCCAAGTGCAGAATGCTAGCCTCACCGGTCTGGTAAGCGATCCTAGCGGCGCGGTGGTCGCCGGCGCGGCGGTGACGGCTAGGGATACCGCCACCAACGTTACTTACACTACCAAGACCGATTCCTCCGGGTATTACCTTCTGGGGGGCTTGACTGTTGGCACCTACACGGTGGCGGTGGAGATGACAGGCTTCAAGAAGGCAATCCACGATAGCGTCGTCTTGGGCGTCGGCGAGAGGGGACGCAATGACTTCCAGCTCGCGCTGGGCGCAGTTTCCCAGGTGGTCGAGGTAAAGACGGCGGCGACCGAACTCCAAACCGAGTCGGCCCAGACCGGCGTGGATATCTCGAACACCGAGGTTATTGATCTCCCCTTGGGTCGACGCAACTGGGACGACCTGTTGCTATTGTCGTCGGGGGTGAGTGGTGACCGCTATACCGAACAGGGCAGCAGTACTTCAAGCGGGCGCACGGCCATCGTCGATGTGCACGGTGTGCGCTCGCTGCAAAACAACTTCCTCCTGGATGGGGTGGACAACAACACGATCTCCGAGAACGTTCTAGAGCTAAGCGCGGAAGTGGTCCACGAATCCGTGGATGCCATTCAGGAGTTCACGGTAATCACCGATCCGTATTCGGCTGAATACGGGCGCAGTCCGGGTGCGGCTATAGTCGTCGCCACGAAGGGCGGCACCAACAAATTCCACGGCACGGGTTGGGAGTTCGTCCGCAATAACGAATTTGATTCCACCGACTTCTTCACGAACCGCTCCGGAGCACCGAAAGCCAAGTACGACCTGAACCAGTTTGGGGGAAACATTGGGGGACCGATAAAGAAAGACAAGGCCTTCTTCTTCTTCAACTACGAGGGCCAGCGCCTCGCGCAAGGGATTCCTGTTACTGGTAACGTTCCCACGGCCAGCGAGCGCGTCGGAAATTTCTCAGCCACGGAGGCCACCCTCAACAGGGCGACGTACGCCACCCTCACAGACCGGGTGGGGGATTGCATCGCGAAAGATCCCACGGGCATGAATGCCAACGGCACCTACCCTAACAACGTGATTCCGACGGTATGCCTGGACACGGAATCGCAAAATATCATCTCTTACCTTCCCCTTTCCAACATTACTCCCGCGACCGGCGCGCTCAACGCAAACGACTACTATAACGCCCCGCTTTTGCTTGACAACAGTAACTCGTACAACGTTCGCGGAGACGTGGAGGTCAAGGCCAACAACCACGTGTTCGCACGGTATAACATTATGCCTCGCTACCGGGATAACCCTGGCGCCTTCGACCCCGCCATCATTGACGGCGCCAGCTCGTCATCCATTGGGAAGTATTACATCCATTCCCAGGGAGCGGCGCTGGGCGACGACTGGATCATCAGCCCGAAGATGATTAACGAAGTCCGCCTGGGCTGGGGCCGCGCTCATTCACTTGAGACACAGAACCCGTTTGGAGAAAACACCTTGACGCAAATCGGTTGGTTGGGCGTTCCCAACAGCCCCGCATACGACGGCGGCTTCCCGGGCATGACGGTTAGCGGAGCGGGCGGCGTGGCAGCGGTGGGGGGAGGTGGCGCCAGGGCTCGTATGGGCTCCGCCGACTACACGCCCAAGCATGAGTACACCAATGCTTTCGAAGAGAACGACACATTGGGCCTTACCAGGGGTACGCACCAGCTCAACATCGGGGCGGACTTCCACGCGCCGTTCCGGAATATCTATGATGATGTTCCCGGCGTGCGTGGCTCCCTCAGCTTTGATGGCCAATACACCGGAATGGCCTGGGCAGACTTTCTGATGGGCTATCCCTATGATGGCGAGTACACCGGTACGACCATCGTAGACGCGCGTGACAGGATGATGTCCTATTTCTTCCAGGACGCGTGGAAGGCTACCCCCAAACTGAGCGTTAACTATGGCATTCGCTACGACTACGCGCCCTGGGAGTACGAAGCCGGGAATCTCATGAGTAATTTCAACCCGGCGACCGGGACGTTGTTTTACCCCTCTGACTCGCCGTATGGCCGCAGCCTGGTAAAGAACGACCATGACGCCATAGCGCCGCGCCTGGGGCTGGCGTACCATATCAGTCCCAACTGGGTGATCCGCACCGGCTACGGCCGCTTTTATCAATTGTTTGAGCGGCAGGGAAGCGAAGATCAGATGTATCTGGACCTGCCTTGGCATGTGACCAACTCGGGCAGCACTTCCAGCACCACCAGTACCTTCAACAACATGCGAGTCGCGACGGGGAACAATCTCTCGATCAATCCGACCCTTGTCAACCCCACAACGGTCAACACGCACATTGTGGATCCGAATGACCGGGCGCCCAGCATCGATCAGTGGAACTTTGGCTTCCAACGCCTGCTCCCGGGGAACATGGTTGTCACCGTCGATTACGTGGGCACGAAGGGAACACACTTGTCGTACCTGACCAACGAGAATCAGAATCCCTTGGTTAACGGCATCCCGACTGGGGTCGCTCCTTACCCGGCCTGGGGTTCTCTCGAATTACGAGAAAATGGGAGCAATTCGACGTATGAGGGCCTCGAAACAACCCTCGAGAAGAAGTTTAGCCACGGGTTGCTGTTTCGCGCCAACTGGACCTGGTCGCACTCGATTGACTGGGACGCGGACGACCTCAACGACATCGGCAGTCCTGTAGACCCCGACGACTACTACGCCTATAAGCAAGTCAACCGGGGCAACAGCGACTTCGACTATCGGCAGGTTGTATCCGTCGGCTACGTCTACGCGATTCCGGAATTCGCCTCGCTGCGCGATTCGACGGGCGGGGCAGGCCGCGTGGCGCGCCAGATCCTGCGCAACTGGCGTTTCAGCGGGGTCACGACCGGACGCACAGGTGAGCCCTTTGCCATCGAGGATAGCAGCATCACTTCCAAGATCGAAGGGCCACGGGGTGGATTGGAAACCGCCTACGGCGATTGCTTCGCCAACGGCGCTCTCTCCGCCGGCCCCAGTCGGACCATTCTGCACTGGTTCAATACCTCCGACTATGGGCCGCCTCCCATTACGGAATTGCCCAATTGCGGCCGTAACACTCTGTTCGGGCCGGACCTGATTCAGTTCGATACGAGCCTGAGCCGGGCCTTCACTTTCGGCGAGGGCCGTCGGCTCGAATTGCGCTGGGATTCGCTCAACGTGTCGAACAACACGCACTTCGGGTACCCGGACCGCGGCGTCACCGACGGCACGTTCGGGCAGATCAGCAGCCTATCGGGGGACCCGAGAGTCATGCAATTTGCATTGAAGGTTTATTTCTAAACGTTGGTGGGAGGTTTGGAAACTTTCAATATGAGTGGTCCTAGAACTAAACGCGACGCCAGTCATAATCTCGCATAGAAGCCGATGGCCAAAGCCATTTATCCGACTGGTCAACCCTAGGATGCGCAAACATTTATGACGTTGCCTTTAGAAGTGGTAAGCAGCTCTAAAGGCCAATTGGAGATGGTCTTGGATGTTGCCAGCGCCGTTCGGTAAGCTCCGCTCCTGCAGCGGCGCGACGTGTGATACTCCTGGCCGAATTTCCCACTTTTCCACAGTAGAGAAATCGCTACCTCAGGTATTCAACTTGGGGATTACAGGAAATGACTACAGGAAGACTGGATAACCCTTTGATTTAGGCTCGCTTGCGACCAAGTCGCTCGAACTAAATCACGTATGACCGCGAAGGCGATCACGTTCCCGCGCGAACTCTCTCTCGTGGATTATTCCGCATGCGGAATAACATGCGTTATTCCGAGTGGGCTCTGTGACCTCCAACGCCGAGCAACAGTAGCGCCACTTTGAGATTTTCACAGTCGGAATAATCCTGTCCTCCAGCGAGCCAACAGGCTCCCAGGAGGACACCATGCTCCAACTCTATATTGCTAATCCAGAGGTCCGCGAGGACCTTGCCGCTGGCCCCATGGACCGTATCTTCCCGCGCTGGCGGTCAAACTTTCCGAATTCGGTTATTCGCGCGGTCAGGCCCGACGACTGATTGTGGCCGCCGATGCACTCGGTCGCTGGCTGAAACAACAGGGAGTGAGTCTGACCGAAGCGACGGCCGACCACGTCCGTGCCTACGCCACCAGCCAACCGCGCACCCCCGCCGGCAAGTTCCGCAACTCGGCTTCTGGACTGACGCACCTAGTGGAGTTCCTCAAGCCGTGGGGAATCCTTTGTAAACCCCTGCCTTGCTCCCCCGCCCACGAACACCTTCAACGATTTGACGATTATCTGCAGCGAGTCCGCGGACTTGCCCTGTTTACCCGTGGAATTGCGCGTGAGAAAATCGACCGCACCTCCGCCTTCAAGCTTGGTTCGCATTCGCCCAGGTTAAAGTTCAAAACACATACATTGCTCGGTCCGTTTCGATGCGTCAGCGCTGCACGTCCGTCCTCGGTGCTTGTGTTTCCTTCGAGGTCCACGTTAGTTTGGCGCTATCTATTGCCGGCACCTTGGGCGAATGGCCGGAAGTGCTGAACGTATCACGCAGAGCCAGCAATTCCTCGGATGGATAGTATTCTGCTAAGTGCAATCTCAGACTCAAGACCATCCAAGCCCCAGGCGGGCCGATGACTCCCCGGAAATGGGGTTCTGGGACGTCTGAGAGGCAGTTAACCCAAGTTCATCACAGAACAGGGTAAAAGCCGGTTAAGGCATTTAGAATCAGTCAAGCGGTTGCCGAGTTTACACTACATTCGAAATTCAAATCGAAGTACTCGGGCAGGTTCATGCCGAGCAAGGCGAGCAGGTTTTTCTGTTCGGTCGTGAGGGTGGTGACCCGGCGCAGGCGGATCTCGCGACCGTCGGTGGTGGGCAGAACGATGTCGGCGCTTTGCACCGTTGTCAGCAAGGCGAGAGCGCGGGCTGGGATCGGTGGACTCTGCTTTCGTTGCAGCAGATGTTTGAGCGTCACCCACAGCGCGTAGCCGAGGAAAGCCACCAGGATGTGGGCTTCCACCCGCGCTTCCAGTTGATGGAACAGGGGACGGA
The DNA here is from genome assembly GCA_030036915.1 of Terriglobia bacterium. Lineage (GTDB taxonomy): Bacteria > Acidobacteriota > Terriglobia > UBA7540 > UBA7540 > Bog-366. The sequence continues at coordinate 2,668 of JASHSC010000402.1, read as the reverse complement.
TCAACAGCCCGCTTTTCAGGGTGCGGAACACCGCTTCGGCTTCCGTCAACTGCATATACTTGGTCCACAACTCGGCCGCCGAGTCAGCCTGTAGATTGGTGCGCAGCAGATAGTCGCCTTCCCGCGTTTCCTGCCGAGTGCGCCGCTCCGGCCGCATCTGCCAATCGACGCGGAGTTGGCCCTCGGTTTCCATCAATTGCATTTCGTACAGATCGGCCACCGACGGGTAGCGCGCCTCGATCCGCCCCAGGCGGTGCTCGATCTTGCCCCGATCTTTCAGTTTCCCTGATGCCACCCGCTGCGCCAGCTGCCCGAGCGATTTTTCAATCCTGGCCGAAAACCGGCTGCGGATGGCTTTCTCTTTCTCCCGCCGCGCCGTCGTGCGGCACAGCACGTAAGTCTCTTCTTCCTCCCAGCATCGGCACGCGTTTGACCTCCACATGTTCGCGCACCCGCTCGACCCGAAAAAAGTCAGATGGAAGGATTTCGTGACGAACTTGGGTTAGAGCCTATCCGTAGCCCGCCAGGAACGTCTTAATTGGCGTGAACAGCCCTTCCCACAAGCAATCCTCCAAGTCGCCCTCCCTGATGCAGGAAACCGAGGAGGCTCGTCAGAATTCAGTTCGGTCGAACGGAGAAGGTCGAGGCAAGGCTGGTCTCAGATTCGCCGCACAGGAGGATGAGAAACTGAGCGGAGGTGCAGCATTACGACTACGGCTTGTTCACCAACCGAACCTCACTGCAGCGTCTATTTTACAATTCTGGCATCCTACACTCTCGCCGCGTTGTCCAAACCCGCCGTTGCAAGCAGCTTGCCGTCCGGGCTCCAAGCCACGCAACTGGGAGGGTTGACGTTACCGCGCATGGTCAGAAGTTCCTTGCCCGTCTCCACGTCCCATATTTCTGTCGTCCGTCAATTTGACCAAACTTGGGAGAGGAAAACCCAAAACCGGCGGTCGGCCCTTCACAGCCGGGGTGTGGGGCATTGTCTCTTCATCACTACCAGTTGCTGCCGAAGGGCCAGTTTCTCCAAAACAAATTCTCTAGCGCGTACAGGGAGAGCAAGAAGATGAAAGAGCGAAAATAAGAGCCTAAGCATGCAAATGAATATCGGGTGTATATTGGCGGAAAGTCAATTGAGTTGAGACCGATGTGGTTTTGACGAACCACGGGCAGCTGGGGTATTTCACACCCTGCATCTCAGCGCGTTCACAGACCCGCTCAGAGAAGGTTTTGGCCCTTCCTACAGTTTCACCTCTTCCTTGGCTTCGACGGATTGGTAAGCCGCCAGGGCCAACCGCAGCGTCTCCAAGTTATCGCGAGCCTGTTCCGTCCGGTGTTTGCCGCTTCGGATCACTTTAAGAAAGTCCCTGAATACTTCGGCAAATATTGCAGGCCGCTGTTCGTCCCAGCTTCCAGGATACTCATACCTCCTTCCGATGCTACTCCCCTGAGCGGAATAATATTCAAGTGCTCTGCCATGAGAGAACAATATTGCCCCTTTCAACCCTTCGATCTCGAAGCCTATTCGCGCTGGACCGTAGGTGCTCCAACTTTCTTCAATGACACTTGTCATGCCTTCGTATCGCAGCAGAATGGTTGCCACATCCTCGCCGCTGAGGAAAGGGCTCACATGTTCAGTAACCGCGTAGACGGATTTAGGGTTGCCAAATAGGAAGCGTATAACGTCGAGATAATGAATTGCATCATCCAGAATAATGGCTCGGCTGGTTTTCTTGAGGTAATCTCGTCGCCCGAATCTAATTTTCTTGGTTGGACCTGCCTTTATGAAGCTGGCCGTTCTGCTAAAAAAACGTGCAAATCCCACTTGGCCGAGAACGTTCTTTTTCATTAGCCGGCGGGTGTGCTGGAACCAGGGACAAAATCGCATCATTTCGTTAACATACAGCACTACGTTGTTTTTCTCTGCGGCGCTGATCATCGCTTTCGCGTCTGCCAGCGTCAAGGCCACCGGCTTCTGGCACAGTGTATTTACACGATGCTCCGTCGCCATTATAGCCAGGGACCTGTGCGAATCGGGATTTGTGGCAATGTCGAGGATGTCTAACTCGCACTCGTCTAACATTCTGGCTACGTCATCGCCCACCCATGGAACTTCATATTGTGATGCCAGACTTCGAGCGCGCGCGAGATCAAGGTCACAGGTGGCAACGACTTCGACGTTGGGGATTGCTCTCCAGCCTTCAAGGTGGAACTTGGAGATCCAACCACAACCTGCCAGGCCAATGCGGAGGGTCATTTGTTTGATTCGAGCGCCATCAATTCGGAAAGTCCAAACTCCAGAGACGGTGCACCAGTAATGTGCATTGAGACCTCGAGAGCTTCGACCACTTCGCGCCTTGACGCACCGAGCGACAGAGCTTTCTGGATGTGTGTACGAGTCGTATTTCCCCGGACGGCGGCAAGCAGAGCGACTGCAATTAATTCCTTCAGCCTTGCAGAGAGCGCCCGTCCCTTTGCCGCACTCCCATAATTGAAATTCAGAATTGCCAAGTCATTGTAGGCGCGCAGGAACGGTTGATCAATTTCATTCAAATATTCAAAAACCGCGTGGAGATTGCCCTTTCTTTGCGAGCGCATTTTTAAGAGAAGTCTTGATGGTTTTTTCATCCGATGCTCAACCCCACGCGTATGGCGTCCTGCCGAT
>JASHSC010000401.1 GCA_030036915.1 Terriglobia bacterium | reverse complement strand
ACGCGTTTTGCGAGTGGGAGTATTACGTCAAGGAATATGACCGCCGGCATGGCGACAGCGCCGCCGCGAAGCTTGCCGTTCCCGAGCATTGCAGCGCGTTCGTCGCCACGGGCAGTTATACGAAGGACGGCAAGGTCATCATCGCCCACAATGACTGGACGAGTTACCTGGAAGGCCCGCGCTGGACGATGATCTTCGATATCGCGCCCTCGAGCGGCATGCGAATCCTGATGGACGGTTTTCCCGGCGCCATTCACAGCGCGGACGACTTTGGCATCAACTCCGCGGGCATCATGATTACTGAGACCACCATCTCCCACTTTTCAGGATACGACATGAAGGGAATTCCGGAATTCGTCCGCGCGCGAAAGGCCATGCAGTATTCCAACTCCATTGACGATTTTGCGCGGATTATGGAGGAAGGGAACAACGGCGGGTACGCCAACACCTGGTTGGTGGCGGATCGCAAAACGAATGAAATCGCCAGCCTCGAACTGGGGCTCAAGAACGTGACGCTGCTGAGGAAGTCCGACGGCTACTTTGTGGGTTCGAATTTTCCCGCCAACCCGAAGCTGGTGAAGGAGGAGACTGATTTCAACGTGAAGGACAATTCGGAGAGCGCCAACGCCCGGCATATCCGCTGGGATCAGTTGATGGCGCAGTACAAGGGGAAGATTGATGTAGCGGCCGCGCAAGGTTTTCTGGCGGACCATTATGATACTTTCGAGAAGAAGGAGGATGCAGACGAGCGCACGCTTTGCGGCCACGTTGACCTTTCGCCGCGCGGCAGCCCGCCCTGGCAGCCGCCCTACGGAGCGGCCGGAGCGGTTCAAAACAAAGTGGCGGATGCGACGATGGCGGAGCATATGTCTTTCTGCGCGGCTGCGGGGCATGCCTGCGGGCTCAGCTTCAAGGCGGAAGAGTACTTGCGCGAGCGGCTGGGATTTGCCTGGGAGAAACCCCTGCTTCGAGATATGGACGCGTTTCCCTGGACCACGTTCTCCGTCGCGCCAGAGGCCCTGAAATCTACGCGTCAGACAGAAGATTCAGTGAACGGTTTCAGCAACGGCAGGTGAGTGATCCGTGAGGCGGGGTTGAGTCATGCGGTAGAGGTGGTTCAAAGGAATGCGGCCAGGCCCTACCGGAAAGGCCTGACGGATGGCTTCCACAACATATGCCTTGGCGAGCACCACGGCGTCGCGTAGTTGGCGTCCCAGGGCGAGATTAGAGGCCACGGCAGAGGAGAAAGTGCATCCGGTTCCGTGCGTGTTGTCGGGCTTGATGCGGTCGCCCGCGAAGGACTCCATCGTCGTACCGTCGTAGAATACATCAACGCATTTTTCCAGATGGCCGCCGGTCACTACCACAGCGCGCGCGCCCAATTCCACCAGCTTCCGCGCCGCGGCTTTCATACTCTCGAGATTATCGACGGGCATTTCAGTCAGCGCCGCGGCTTCCATCAAATTGGGCGTCACCACAGTGACGCGCGAGAGCAGCTTCTTCCGTACAAAATCCAAACCCGCGGCGTCGAGAAGGTCAAATTGATTCGAGGAGCGCACCACGGGATCGAGGACAGCGGGCAGATCGGAATTCGCATCAAGGATCTCACGCAGGACGTCGGCGGTGGCCCTGTTCCATAGCATCCCGATTTTGACGGATTTGACGCGCCCGTCAGAAAGCAGCGAGTTGATGGACTCCTTGAGCACCGAGGGTTCCACCGGCCGGACGGACGACACGCCTTGGGTGTTCTGAACGGTCAGTGCAGTAATGGCCGCCACGCCGTAACAGTTGTGGGCCGCGAAGGTCTTGAGGTCAGCCACAATTCCGGCGCCCGCGGAGGGATCGAACCCAGCTACACTGAGAGCTACTGGCCATGCCGCACTGATGGATTGATTCATTCCTACCTTTGCGCCCCTTTGGATTGATTGAGACTTTTACCGATTATAGGAGCGCTTGCCTCTTTGTCAACAGGGAATTCAGCGATTGGCGGGGAGGCATTCTACGGTTTGCTGCCATCTACTTCCATCTCGGTGTCGGACTGGATTTCGAGCCGTGGTACCACGTCGGCAGGGGCAGCGATTCCCGCCGCACTCTTCATCAGGGCGCTGAGGGTTTGGTGCAAGGTGTAGTGATTCTGGAGGACGCGGCCGTCATCGAGGGCCACCAGGATGCGGCCCTCCCCCTTTCCACTGATCTGAATGTCGAGCTTCGCCCCCTGGGCTTCGAGTTGAGGCAGGACACCCTGTTTCCGCAGGCCCTCCAGGGCGGGTGTCAAGGCGTTCTCGAAGTGGTAATCGACGATGGCGGCTTTTATTCCCTGATAGCGCGTCTTGCCGGAGTAATGCAAGGTGCTATTTCCGGTCTCCTGGAATAGATAATCTCCGCTGGGTGGCGCATCGAGTTTCTGGGTCCATTCATCTCCAACCTTGACGGGATGATCGGGGTAGAGTGATTGGCCGCCCATCTGTTCCAGGAAAAGACGCAACATCTGCACGAGCGGCTCTTTTACAGGAGCGTCTATGTCGCGGAAGAAATTGTCTGCCCCTTCGAAATTCGACAGGTGCCCCTCATGGTCGTAGTGAGCAGTGAGCGTTTGGCCAACCATCCTCTGACTGACTTCCATTTGCGCCTGGGTAACGGAATCGCGAATGGCCTCGGGTAGTGTCGCCAACTCGGTCTGAATTTCGAATTTGTCGAAGCGATGCTGAACGTCCGCTGCACCATCGGGGCTTACCTTTGACACCGTCACTGTACTCTGCTGGTTTAGTCGCAAGTCGGTGGGCATGGGAGGAAAGAAGTCTTTCAGGTTGGGGGGATTGGAATTGACCTTGGAATTCGTCCGCACCTTGGTGACGTAGACCATGGACTCCCCCAGGCGGTACTTCCGGGTCAGGAGCACCTTGCCACCCGCGCCCTGCGCCAGCGAGGCCCAGGCAAGCCCTGAGATGACAATCGCTGCTACTAAGGCGGCCCCGCGTAGGCAGGCGGACCTTCGGCGTGACTGGGGCCGCTCCATGCCCGTGAGCTTCAGGACAACATGGGATGGCCAATCAGGAAGCAACATGTTCAGCATCCTTCTGGAATTTCTCCAGGCACGTGCGTGAACAGAAGTGCAATATTTCACCGCCGCGCCTTAGTTTCTGGGAGAGCTCTGTTGAAACGAACATGCCGCACACGGGGTCGCGAGCCATTTCTCCCTGGTGTGTTTCGGTGGGGCGCGGCTTGGGTGGAACGTTTCCCGAGGTCCGAACGTGAAAGACGGGGAGGTGAAATCGGGAGCCCACGGACCGCGCCATCGCCCTGAGGAAGAACGCCAGGACGGCGAATTCGAGAAGGTCAAGAATAAAACTGCCCATAGTTTTCAGACGACCTTTCAATTCCGGAGGATGCCCGGGAATTAATGCGAACCCGTGGCACTGTCGGACCCGCGAGCGGCATTGATCTGGTCCTTCAAGCTCGCCAGCGCGGGGTGGTTGGGATTAATTTGATATAAACGATCCCAGGCCTTTTGCGCTGCGGCGACGTCATGAGTGCCCTCCAGGTTCACCACGATGGAATTGACGAGGGTGGGTTCGTGCCGGGGATTGATCTCGAGCACTTGGTTATACTCGCGCAGGGCGTCTTGCGGCCGGCCCAAATAAAAAAATGCCGTGCCCAAATCGGTGCGGGCATTGATGTCCTTGGGAGTGAGATCCAGCGCTTGCTCATACCATTGGATAGCCTTGCTGTAATCCTTCTGGTCGTAGAGAAAATCGGCGAGCTTTAGGCGAATGTCCGCGTCTTTGGGATTCTGTGTCGCTTCCTCTTCCATTTGCTGAACGACAGCCCCACTATCAATCGGCGGATGGCCGGCGGGCAGGCCCTGCTGGTTTGCTGCCGAATTTGCAGGGTCGGGTGCGGTAGTTGCAGGGGGAGGCATCTCGGTAGAAGGTGCGGCAGCCTGGGGAGCTATCTGTCGCGTGCTCCAGCCCATCTGTGCTTCGGTGATGTAGCCCGCCAGGAATCCCACCGCCAGAAAAATTACGGCTGTTACAATGGTTTCTTTTTTCATTGGACCTTCGCAGGTTGCCGGGGCTTTCGTTGGGTCGCACCCGCTTTGGCGATTGCCGCTGCAACGTCTCGATGCGCGTCCGCTTGCTCGTCGTAAATGGATGCGGTGAGCTGAGGGGGCGCACCGGCGAACAGCAGCGGGAACAATATGGGAAGCCAGAATTCAGGCCGGTTCATACGAGATCCTTCCCCTCTCATCATAACCTAAATGACGGCAAATGCCGAAGGTTTGCCCTTCATTAACCACTGCGGGACCGGGTGTGATAGCATCGAGGGCCAAAGCCGGGAAACGGAATCCTTCATGGATTACAGCGGACAACCCGCTTCGCGATTTGCCTTTGCCGATATCCTTTACGAGAAGAAGGAAGGGATCGCACGCGTTACGCTGAATCGCCCGGAAATCTACAACGCCTACTCCTCAGGCACACTTCAGGAACTCACGGAAGCGTTTCGCGATGCGGCAGCGGATGATGCCGTGGGAGTGGTGGTGCTGACCGGCGCCGGCGACAAGGCTTTCTGCTCGGGAAGCGATGCGCGGGAGTTCTCGCGAGAATTCCTGCTGCGGCCGCGGAATTATTGGAAGTTTCAGGGCCTGCTCGCCGAAGCCATGAATTTGTTTCGGCACCTTGGAAAGCCCACCATTGCCCGATTAAATGGAGTTGTGGCAGGGGCAGGGAATGATTGGAACCTGGCCGCGGATTTGGCCATCGCGGCTGACCACGTGCGATTCATGCAAACGGGTGCAGGAGTTGGTTTGGTGGACGCCTGGGGATCAACGCAATGGTTGCCGCTGGTGGTGGGCGAACGGCGGGCGCGAGAGATGCTTCTTACCTGCGATGAAGTCACCGCCGAGCAAGCGCTGAACTGGGGACTGGTGAATCAAGTTGTCCCGCTTCGACAGCTCGATCGCGCTGTGAACGCACTGGCCAAGAAACTGATACAGAAATTTCCGGAGTGCATGCGTTATACTCGTCAGCAACTGGATATGTGGAAGGATCTGGCATGGACGCTCACCACGGGCCATGCACGCGACTGGCTTGCCGTTCATGCCACATCTTGGGAGCCCTACGAGGGTATTCAGGCCTTCATTGAAAAACGCCCGCCTGACACCCGGCGCTTGCGCGACTTGGCGGCGGCAGGTAAATCCAGCGAGTTCCTCTGGGGCGCATATACGCGCAAGTGCAAAGACTGCGGCACCAAGGGCATTCCGGAAAGGTTTGAGTATTGCGGAAAGTGCGGAGCCAGACTGAAATAGAAGAGCGAATGGGGGGCAGGAGCCTGCGATTGCAATTCTGTCCTCGACCTCGATCCGTCAATCCTCCGGTAGTCTCAGGAAAAGAACGGACCCCGACTCCCGGACCCGAGCAAGGAGGACGCCATGCCGGACGAACCAATTGTGGAACGCCCCGAAGGGGCCAAGGACGAAGCAGAGAAGGAAGATGCCAAGAAGGATTTCAAGTACATCCGTTGGGATGCCACGGGGGTGGTGGCGCATCTTACCCTGAACCGGCCGAAGCAAAACATCATGAATATTGAAATGCTCCGGGAAATGGCCCGCGCCATAAATGGCCTCTCCAGGCGGGAGGATGTTCGGCTGATACTGCTGGATGCGGCCCCGGAATGCGAAGGCTACTTTTCCCTGGGAGTAGGCGCGGAGGGCTATACGCAGCAGATGGTGTTTCAGATGATGGACGCGTTCCACAGTGTCTTGCACGCCATGATGGAAATTGCCAAGCCTGTTCTCGCCGTGGTGGAGGGTATCGCTTCCGGCGCGGGCGCGGAGTTGGCAGCCTTCTGTGACCTGGTGGTGGCCACTGAGAATGCGCAATTTCGTCAGCCCGAAATCAAGCTGGGCGTTTTCCCGCCTTTGGGTGCAGTCGTTTACCCACGCGTCATCGGTCCGCGGCGCGCCATGGAGCTGCTGCTGACGGGCGACGCCATCAGCGCCGTTCAAGCGCAGCAAATGGGTTTGGTTAACCGCGTGGTGCCGCGCGAGAAACTGCAGGAGACGGTGGAGGCGCTGGTGAAGCGGATCTCCGAACAAAGCGGACCGGTGCTCATGCTCCTGAAGCGCGTTATGTTCGAGGGCACGTGGCGGCCGTTCCAAGAGGCGTTGAAGCGCGCCCAAGACCTTTACTTGAACCAATTGTTTGAGCTTCAGGATTCGCAGGAAGGCTTGCGCGCGCTCATTGAGAAGCGCAAGCCGGTTTGGAAGAACCGGTAGGCAGGAGAAGCAAAGCTAAAGAATCGGGACCAGCCTCGTTACTATACAGGGCGAGGTAAATCTTTTCGCGAGCGATTGTAGTCTCCGACCGCCGTCGTCGATCGTCCTGCGCCCCAAAGCCGTCTTCGGGCGACGGGTCGAAGATCGACGCTACAATCTACAGGTCGCCCAAGGACTTTCCACGCCATCCAACGAAGTCTTGGAGATCTCGCCGGGCAGCGGGTCGGTGTCCCTTCGAATGTAAACGTGATCGCCCGAGGTTGCCGCTTCAACGGTCTCTGTGGTGTTCTTGTCGCCGAAGCGGACGCTGAACCGGTAGGGCGGCTTGGCGAGGCCAAAATCCGCGAGACTTCCCGCCTTGGGGAACGAATCC
>JASHSC010000400.1 GCA_030036915.1 Terriglobia bacterium | reverse complement strand
CATCAGGTGCGGTGGATTCCAGAAGTGAGTTCCTACCACCTGCGCCGGGAAACCACTGAGCTTGCCCATCTTGGATATGCTCAGGCCGGACGTGCTGCTGCAGAAGATCGCACCGCGCGCCCCGGCCCCGGCCAGCGCCTTCCAAAGGCTGACCTTTGCGGCCATGTCTTCCGCGATGCCCTCCACTAGTAGATCAGCCTCCCGGTTGAGGGGCCCCAAATCCGTCGTGTAAGCGATCTCCCCATATCGCGGCGATTCCTGCGGGAACTCCGCCGCCATCCACCGGTCCAACTTTGCAAGATCGCCGCGAGCTTTCTCTAGCTTCTGCGCATCGCGGCCGTACATCCATACATGATAGCCCGAGCGCCAGCACGCCAGCCCCAAAGCCAAGCCGATTTGGCCGATGCCGCAAATGCCGATGGTTCGAGGAGAAGTGATGATGGGCACGCTATACCTTTATTGTCTCTACGGGGTAAGGCCAGGGGATTTGCGAGAGCAGCCCGCCGTCGACGTAAATCGTCTGGGCATTGATGAACTCCGCCTGCGGCGAGGCAAGGAAAACCACAGCCGCCGCCACGTCTTCCACGCGGCCGATTCGCTGCAAAGGGGTCAACGGCGCCCAGGTGCCGGCGTAATCGGGCGCTTCGGCCTTCGTGCGCTCAATCTCAATCATCCCTGGAGCGACGCAATTCACCGTGATGCCGTAATGACCCATCTCCACCGCGGCCACGCGCGTGAACATTTCGATTCCACCTTTGCTGGCGGTGTAGGCGACCAGGTTCGGAAAGGGCGCTTTATTGGAACCGGAACCGATGTTGATAATCCGCCCCTGCCGTTTTGCCGCCATGTGCCGCGCAGCGCGCTGCGTGCACAGGAATGTGCCTTTGAGGTTTGTGCGGATGACGCGGTCCCACTCGTCTTCCGGCAATTCCATGAGTGACTTCCAGGTCTGGACTCCCGAATTGTTCACCAGCACGAAGGGCGTGCCCATCTTGTCCAGCACTGCGTCGAACATCCGGTCCACTTCCACTTTGAAGCCAACGTCCGCCTGCACCGTTTCGGCCTTGCGCCCCAACACGCGGATCGCCTCGGCCGTCTGCATGGCTCCGCGCTCATCGTGGTGGTAGTTGACGGCCACGTCGAAACCGGCGCGCGCCAACCCGAGCGCGATGCCTCGTCCCACGCCCTTGCTTGCGCCCGTCACGAGCGCAATTTTCTGAGTCTCGCCCGCAATCGATGCATTTTCCATGATGTTCCGTTCGTCGATTTCAGTTGGAATATTTGGCTGGGAGGCAGGGATTCGAACCCCGATACGCAGATCCAGAGTCTGCAGTCCTACCGTTAGACGACCTCCCAGTTGGCCTTTCACATAGAAGTAAACGGATGCGCGGGCGGTTGTCAAGAATTCTTTTTTAACGGGCAGATCGGAATCGGGCGGTAAAACAAGGCGGGCTGATCAGAATAGCCTGAAGCTGACTTCCACCGTGACCTGAACGGGAACCGGAGTACCGTTCTTCATGGCGGGTTTGAATTTCCACGTCTTTACGGTTTCGACTGCTTTTTCATCCAACCCCAGGCCGAGGGGCTTGATCACCCGGCACTGCGCAACGTTGCCGGAAGCATCGATGATGACAAACAGCACCACCGTACCCTGGTATTTTGCCTTGCGAGCGTCCTCAGAATAAGGTGGGTCGGGCTTGTAGATGGGAATGGGCTCACTCACGCCGCCTCCCACACTGTAGACTCCACCACCTGTGCCGCCACCTTCACCCGGACCAAGACCGCCACCATCGCCGGACCCAACCCCTCCGCCGGATCCAGTGCCGATTCCGCCGCCATATCCGGGGCCATTCGACGCGGGACCACTCACTCCGGCCGGATCACCCCAGGGCATGTTGGAACTCATTTGCGGGAGCTTTAACTCCGGCGGTCCCAAAAGTGCGGGCGCGACGGGGAGCTGAGGGGCGGGGTTGGGTATGACGGCCATGGGGGGAGCGAGCGGCGTTCTGGAAAATTTGGGAACAGCCCCCTTTGACGCCGGCGTCGGCGAGCGATCACCACCACCTCCGCCTCCACCGGACTTCTTCCCTTTTGCCTCGGGCAGTACGGGAAGATAGGGCGAAATATCCATCACCTCGGGCTTCGTTGCGGCCTTCACCGGCTGCCACAGGCGGGCGAGAAAATAGGGCAGAAATAATAGAGTAAGCGCAACCGCATGCACGAGCACGGAATTCACCCACGAGGCAGCTTGCAGACGGTAGTCGCGCCAGATGTCGGGCGGGTATTCACGATTCTTATAGACGAGTGCCCCGACCAATTCACCCAAAACAAACCCTGCGATCACCCCCAGGGCGACGTAAAGGCCTCCTCTCCAAACCCAGGCCAGTGCCCCCAAAACAACGCCAAAGGCAATCGCACATACCGCGCGCTTTTCCTGCTGTTCGTAATTGTATTTGCCAATGGGGTCGGGGGGTTTTTCAAATGCCGCCTTGAGCTGCGCGGGCAGATCCATGAACCAGGGGCGCATGTCGGTGGCGGGCAGATGAACTGAGCCGCGGAAGTATTTCGCCGGAACTGTTATCTTGGGTTCGCGAAGCCAGTCGCGGATTTGCCGCCAGGCGGAGACGAAGAGAGAAGGGGATTCAACGAACGTGACATTAAAATCCTTGGCTGGTGGCGGTGGGCCGGTTGGAATTTTTTGTGGGCCGGCCTCAACCTGCAAGTTGCTAATTGACATTAGCCTTAATTCCCATTCTTCGGGCTAATCCTTCACCCGGGTGCGAGGCTATACCTTACCACTTATCCTGATGGCGGATGCAGCGACAGAGTTGTCTCACCTTGGAATTTGAAATGTGTCCGCCACGACCTATTTCATACTACCATACTCAAAGCGCCCGGATAAAGGCCCAGCATTGTATGGAAATCGCGAAAAAATCCTCAGGACTGAGCATAAATATACGCTTTTTGCCACACGAATTCCCTTATGCGCAGAGGAACGGCTTGAGATAGAGGCACCAACTTGGTAAACTGGTGCGTCAGGTCGATTTCATTTTCTGGACGGTCCACTTCGTATGCCCGAACGAGCCAGTTTTCTTGAACCATTAGAGACAGCCAATGGCGAGCACGGAAAGCTCTACGTGGTAGGTACGCCAATCGGCAATCTTGAGGACATCACTCTGCGCGCCATCCGGACGCTCAAAGAGGCGGACCTGATTGCCTGCGAAGATACCCGCCGCACACAAAAACTCCTGAACGCCTACAAAATCCAGACTCCCACCGTCAGTTATCACGAGCATAATGAAATGACTCGCGCTCCGGAGTTGGTGATTCAGATGGAGGAGGGCGCTAGCATTGCGCTGGTTGCGGATGCCGGCATGCCGGTGGTATCGGATCCGGGGTTCCGCCTCGTGCACCTAGCGGTTCGGCACGGCATCCCCGTGATTCCCGTTCCCGGTGCCTCCGCCTTTGTGGCGGCGCTGGCCGCTTCCGGTCTCCCCGTGGACAAATTCCGCTTTCTGGGGTTTCTTCCCAGCAGGAAGGGAGAGCGGCGAAGAGCGCTGGAGGAGTTGAAAGATGCCACGCGGACGCTGATCTTTTACGAAGCGCCGCATCGCCTGCTGGAAATGCTCAAGGACGCGCGTGAAGTCCTGGGCGAGCGCGACATCGTTATCGCGCGCGAAGTGACCAAGGTCCACGAGCAGTTCGTTCGCGGAAGCATCGGGTCTGCCCTGGAGCATCTGAAGGGGAGGCCGGCGAAGGGCGAAATTACACTGTTGATCGGTCCGCACTCCGTATCGGAAGCCGGCGCCGCCGCCCCGCCGAGTGCGTCGATTATCTCGGATATCCAGGCTGTCATGACCGCGAGCAAAGTGGATGAACGCGCCGCATTGAAAATTGTCGCGCGGAATCGAGGCGTTTCCAAAAGCGAGGCCTATCGTTTGCTGCAAGCCGAGAAGAGCCGCCGGAATTAGCCCCCCGTCCGCGGCTCCCTGCGGATTTATTTCCACACAATTGCAAGATTTTGCCGACAGCGGATGCCGGAAATTGCCTGGCTGTGGGCCTGGGATTGGCAATGGGTACAAGAATGAGAGCGCAGCCATCTCGTTCATTCCGAAGGCGCCTGAACGGGCCAAGGATCCATGTGTCAATCATAAGCCTCTTGACCGTGGCTGGCCGCTGCTGATTTGGCTGTTCTTTGGGGGCAATCAACGGCCCGCTGGGGCTGAGAGGCCCGGTCAGATGGATTCGGCACTATACATGAGGAGGGTGGCGCCCATGAAGCGGACGCTGATCCGGTAGGATTCTTCATCTTCCTTGACGTTGCGGACCACGGTGGCCTCGGTAAAGAAATCCGTCGGCCCCTCGTTGGGGCGCACGGGTCCCCGGCCGGGAATGACGACGGTGAGCGTAGCGAAAGTAGGCAAATTGCGCTTGCTGAGGAAAGAAAGGCCGCGGCGGCTGACCTCCACCGCGCTGGTGAAATCGTCGTAGGCTTGGCCGTCCGCGTCGAGTCCCCGAACCTGGATGGGCACCGCTGCTTCAACGCGGCGCTGACTGCGCTTGTCTTCCGTGGTAGGGTCCATCGGTCCTTTCAAATCGCGATTGTTGCTTCCTGTGGTGGGGCGAGGGAAGCAAAGAACGCATCCACCCGCTCCAGAACTTCACCAGCTTCGCGAGCGCCCTGTACCTGCCGCCGCAATTCGGTTCCATTGCGCACACCGTGAGTGAACCAGCTCGCGAATTGCTTCATTTTTCCAATCGCGCCCGGGGTATCCTCAGCCAACAGCATCGAGTAATAAGTGCGGATCAAATCGTAACGGTCGGCGTCCGCCGGCTCGCGGTAAGACCCCACCTGGAAAAGTTCGGCGAGCTGGCGGAAAATCCAGGGGTTGGAGGCCGCCGCACGCCCGATCATTACGGCGTCGCACCCGGTCTGCGCTTGCAGGGCCGCGGCGTCCGGAGGGGCTTGTACATCGCCGTTGCCAATTACCGGAATGCGCACGGCTTGCTTTACCTGCTGGATGATTTCCCAGTTCGCCCGCCCGCTGTAACCCTGAAGGCGCGTGCGCGGATGCACGGCCAGGGCTTCCACGCCGCAGTCCTCCGCCATTCGTGCCACTTGCACCGCCACAATCTCTTCATCACTCCAACCGGACCGAAACTTTATCGTAAAGGGAATTGTGACAGCGGCACGAATGGCGCGCAAAATCCTCTCCAGCAGAGGCAGATCGCGCAGCAGTCCTGAGCCGCCGCACTTCACCACCTTCTTGGCGGGACAACCGAGGTTCAAGTCTACCAGGTCAAAACCCAAATCCTCGATTTGGCGTGCGGCTTCCGCCAGATGTGCCGGATCGGCTCCAAAAATCTGTGCGCTGATGGGCCGCTCTTCATCCATGTAGTACAGGTAACGCTGCGAACGGAAATTCTGCCGAATCATCCCTTCGCTTGACACAAATTCCGTCATGATCAGGCCGCAGCCACCCAGCCGTTTGATGAAACGGCGGAACACCGTATCAGTGATTCCCGCCATAGGCGCAAGAATGTGCGCCGGCTGAATCGCCACATTGCGAATCCGAAGAGATTGAAACAACATATTGTTGGTCGGGCTCTGGCGTGTCGCCACCAGACCCTTAATCCTTTCGATTTTCGGCTGTCGAGGGCCGGATGTCAACAGGGGCGATGAACTATTTCTTCTGGCGGCGAAATCTATGAGCGACAACTTGGGGTATCGCAAGGCAACCTGAATTCTTTCGGCTTGGAAGCTATTGACGGCACGCTGGTTATGGAAGATGCAAGCACTGCGAATTTGCCTGATACCGACGACGTCTGAGGAAATTCGGCCGGGGAGCAAGCATGACCCCCTTCACTAGATCGGAAAGCAACAGATCACTTGGGAAAAACGTCGGCGGCGCTGGCTATTCCAAAGCGCATCTGGCCCTCGGCTACAAGCTCGTTTTCTCGAAAAATTAAGCCCCGAAGCTCGCCCATTTGCGATTTCATTCTAACAACCTCGGCTTCCACTCTTAGCGTCTCTCCGGCGTTAACTGGTTTTATGACATTCGCCAAGGGGACATTCAGAATCATCGCGATCTTGCCTTCCATCTCCGGGCGTTCCATTACCAACACGGCCCCCACCTGCGTTACCAATTCCAGCAAAACGCCTGTAGGAATGATTGCCACTCCGACAGGATTACCGGTAGCAGCCCGATCGTTCGCCGAAAAATGCTTGAAGGCCACGATCCTCTGTCCGGGAACGAATTCCACAATCCGATCGACAAAAATGAATGGGTATCGATGGGGAAGCTTGGTGGCGATGGCTGAAGCGGAATGATTCATACAACCGTTTTGAAAAGGTCACCGGTAAACGCAAAAGTGAAAGAATGAAGTTTATCCGGCATAGTGTAACTTCCGAGGAACGCCGTGTGATTCCTGCCAAATGCCCGATTCTTCCTTTTTGCCAATTAGCCATCACCTTTTGGTGGCTTTAGCAGCTCTCGCTTCAGTGCAGGGTTCCGGTTGGTCCAGTCGCCAGGCCGGTCCCGGTCGGCCTCATATTGTTCACGCACAGCTTCCAGCTTGGAGTCCATCTCGTCGAGAAAATTCACCACCATGGCCTCCGCGAACATGGGTTCTTTAGGCGAGCCGAACTCCAGCTTGCCGTGATGAGAAATGATGATGTGCTCGAGTTCGTCTTTAAGCTCCGGGGGAAAACCTGGGATTTGGTTAATCTTGGCCTGCACTATTTCCAGGGCCATGGTAATGTGCCCGAGCAGTTGGCCGCGCCGGGAATAATGGAACGCGCGGGTGAAGGTTAGCTCATCTATCTTTCCCAGGTCATGGAGCGCGAGCCCGGCGACAATCAAGTCGCGCCGTAGCCAGGGATAGTGGTCGGCCACACGATCGGCGAGGGTGACGAGCGACAACACATGTTCCAGCAGGCCGCCGAGAAATGCGTGATGGTAGGTCATCGCCGCGGGCGCAAGCTTGAACTTTCCCGCGAGCTCCGCATCTTCCAAAATGCTCAGCAAAAGAGTTCGCAGCGGTCCCTCGCCCATGCTCCGCACCCGCTCGAGTAGTGCGGCGAACATCTGCTCCGGGTCGTGCTGAGTGCGGGGCAGATAATCGAGCAAGTCAACTTCTTCCGGCGGGCAGAGCGAAATCTTGCGGACGCGGAGCTGCGGCGCCCCGCGATAATTCTCCACGTTGCCTTCTATGCGCACGACGTCGTCCGCTGCAAACTCCGGAGTCGTGCGTTCGGAATAATCCCACAGTTTGGCGGGAATATGGCCTGAGGCATCCCGCAGGTTGAGGTCCAGATAAGCGGCCCCGCTGCTGGTTAGTTTACGTTCTTTGGACTGGACCAAAAAGGTGCTCCGCACCGGAGAATCCGGCGCGAGGTCTTTGATGAAGGTCTGCTTCATTGAGTTTTTTCTGAAGCTAACGTCGTACCGAGCGTATCGGCGCCGGTATCAATATATCCGGGAGCATAGTAAATATAGCTTTCCTTGCGAAGCTCGAGCAGATACTCGCGCATTTTGGGTTCCATGCGCTGGCCGTAGAGAGTCTGGTCCACTTTAGATTCAACCTCTTCGAACTTGGGGATGCCGGGGCTGTACCGTTCCTCTAGTTTGAGGATCAAAATGCCGTTCCTGACGTGGATGGGGTCTGTAAACTCATTGACGTCGAGCTTGCTGAGAGCGGTAGCGATGTCCGAAGGAAGGGTCGAGGTTTTCTGATAGCCGATATCCCCGCCTTGGTCCACGTTGGTATCATCGGAATACTTCTTTACCATCTCACTAAAGCGTGCGCCGTTTTTCAACTCCGTTTCCACGTCTTTGGCGCGCTTGTCCGCCTCATCGGGTTTGTATTTTTCCGTAGAAATCAGAATTTCTGAGAGGCGGACCATTCCAGGCGACTTGAACTCTTCTTTGTGGTCATTGTAGTATTTCCGCGCCTCTTCCCGTGTGATCACAATGCGCGAGCCAACTTCGCGGCTGATCACTTCGTTCATGAGAAGGCGGCGGCGAATCTTTTCCTTAAAATCCTCCCAATTTACCCCCTGCTGTTCGGCATCCTTCTGCAGGTCTTCGATAGTCGCGAGGTTGCTTTGCTTGCGGTACTGGTCCAATTCCTTGATGAGATCCGTTTCTACGTTAATGTCTTCGTCCTTGGCCTTCTGGACCAACAGGGATTCGTCAATCATGTCGCGTAGGAGGTTCTTGCTTTCCTCGCCGACCTTGGCATCCAGGTCCGCACCGGAATATTGCTTCGACAACTCTTCGCGGAGCCCCGCCTTCTCGCGCTCAAACTGGCGCTCGGTAATGATCTCATTGTTGACGCGCGCGATGATGCGTTCCACCACGTGCGCGGCCCGGGCCCACGGCGACAGAATCGCGGCCGCAAGGGCTACGACGGCCAAGGTTATCG
>JASHSC010000399.1 GCA_030036915.1 Terriglobia bacterium | reverse complement strand
ACGAGCGGCATCGAAAACGTTGTGGCTTCCTGCGGCACCAGCCTGACGGAGGGGCAGATTCGGCTGCTCGGTCGCTACACTCGCCGCGTGGTGGTGAACTACGACCCGGACTCGGCAGGCCAGGCGGCCACGGAACGTTCCCTGGGGCTGCTGCTGGAAGCGGGATTTGAGGCCAAGGTGCTCGCTCTGCCCGGCGGGTTGGATCCGGATTCGTTCATTCGCAAGCAGGGAGCGGCGGCGTACGGCGAATTGCTCAAGAGCGCGCCTTCTTATATCGATTACCTCACGGAGCGCGCCGCGCGGACGCATAATCAAGGCACACCGGAGGGCAAAGTGGCCGCCGCCAACGCGGTTCTTCCCTATCTCGTCAAGGTGCCGAACCCGCTTCTGCGCGCGGAGCTGGCCTCGCGCCTCGCAGAACGCTTGCGGATGGATGAGCGGTTGCTGGGCGACGAACTGCGCCGCGCGGCGGGAGAGAAAAGAGCGGAAGTTCAGGTGCGCGAAGAGACAGCCTCCGCGCAGGCCAGCCACGCCATCAAGCAACTGTTGCGCATGTGCCTGACCAGCGACGAAATTGCCAAGGCAGTTTTGCCCGAGTTGGTGGAAGGCGGCGCGGCGCGCGGTGTCCTGGGGGAAGGGGTTTTCACGCGCATGCTGGAGGCTCAGCGCCGCGGAGAACCGTTTGATGTGACAAACGGGGACGTCGAAATCTCCGAGGCGGAGAGGAAGCTGGCTTTGGAGGCGCTATTTTGGGATGGCGATTCTCCCAAGCTGGAAGTCGCGCGCGCATTGGTGCGAAAACTCCAGCTCGAGAAAGTAAGGACAGGGCTGGAGGATCTCAACCGCGAATATCAGGCGGCGGTCGCTGCAAACAACTGGGAGAAGGCGCGTGAGATCGATCGCGCAAAGCGAAAGCTTCAGTTTGAGCGAATAAATGCCGAAATAGAGAAATTGGTGCGAGAATACGACGAGGCCGTCTTGGCAGGTGATGAACCGCGGGTGCGCGAACTTGGCCGGGTTAAGTCCAATTTAAACAAAGAGTTAGAGCGGCTTGGCCGACCATAGAAAAAATCAGAACGCTGACAAACGAATTGTGTTATATTACATCTAAATTGAAGGGGCCGTGAAAGATTGACGGCTTATGTCAGATTTTCTTCAGGTGTCCCGAGGCGGCGCCACGGCTGGGGCGTGGTGTGTCGCCGTTTTCCTTTGACTGCCATTCCGAATTGTTGCCTGTGGGGAGGCCATTGCATTGGCATTTGACGAAAAGTTCGACCAAGTAAACAAACTGATCAGCTTGGGGAAGGAAAAAGGCTATCTTCTCTACGATGAGGTCAATGACCTCCTGCCCTCCGACGTCCACTCGGCGGAAGACCTGAGCGACCTCCTTTCCATGTTTGACAGCGAAGGGATTGAAGTTGTCGATTCCCCTCGCGCCAAGTCTGCTGAAAGTATTTCTCTCGACAAGACGGACGAAATCAAGAGTGAAGATGCGGGCGAGGATGTGGAACTCGACCTGACGCCGGGTGCGCTCGACAAAACCAACGACCCCGTGCGGATGTATCTGCGCGAAATGGGTACGGTGCCGCTCCTGACGCGCGAAGGCGAAGTGGAAATCGCCAAGCGCATTGAGCGCGGGCAGATGAAGGTCCTGAAGGCGCTTTCGCGTTCTCCCACGGTCATTCAGGGGCTTTTTGCGCTGGGCCGGCAGCTCAAGGCAGGCGAAAAGTCTATCAAGGAAGTGGTGGTGTTTGATGATGACGAGCTGACCGAAGACCGAGTGACCCAGCGCCTGGAAGAAGTGGTGGGCACGATCGAGGAAATGGAGCGCCTCTATAAGCGCCTGGGGCAGTTGCGGGCCAAGCGCGACGCCATTCCCCGCAGCAAGCGGCCGCGCGACTACCGCCGCTACAGTTGGACGGCGGCCGAGCACCGCATCATGATTTCGCAACTGCTGCGCTCCATCCAGTTCACCCACACGCAGATGAAGGCCTTGATGGGGACCATCCGCCAGGCCATGGATGAAATGAGGCCGCTTGAGCGGGAGGTCGGCCGCCTGGAAAAGCGCGTGGAAGGCGCGCGCACCAACGGCAATCGCGACGTGCGCAAGGAACTGCGCCAGGCAAAGCAAAACCTGAGCGAATTCGAAGTCCGCATTCAGTCCACGACCACGGAACTGCGTCGCAGTTACCAGAGCCTGGTTCTGGGCGAGGAGCAGGCAGAAGCCGCCAAGCGCGAGCTGATTGAGGCCAACCTCCGCCTGGTGGTGTCCATCGCAAAAAAATACACGAATCGCGGCCTTCAGTTCCTCGATCTGATTCAGGAAGGCAACATCGGCCTGATGAAGGCCGTGGACAAGTTCGAGTATCGCCGCGGCTACAAATTTTCCACCTATGCCACGTGGTGGATCCGCCAGGCCATCACCCGCGCCATTGCCGATCAGGCCCGCACCATCCGCATTCCCGTGCATATGATCGAGACCATCAACAAGCTGATCCGCACCTCGCGCCAGCTTGTGCAGGAATACGGCCGCGAACCCACCTCGGAAGAGATCGCCAAGCGGATGGAAATCCCCGTGATGAAGGTGCGCAAGGTTCTGAAGATTGCCCAGGAACCGATCTCCCTGGAGACGCCGATTGGAGAAGAGGAAGATTCGCATCTGGGCGACTTCATTGAGGACCGCGGCGTGATTTCGCCAGCGGAAGCGGTCATCAACATCAATCTAAAAGAGCAGACGGAGTCGGTGCTGAAGACCCTCACCCCGCGCGAGGAAAAAGTCATCAAGATGCGGTTTGGCCTCGACGACGGCAGCGAGCACACGCTGGAGGAAGTCGGGCAGAGTTTTGCCGTCACCCGCGAGCGCATTCGCCAGATTGAAGCGAAGGCCTTGCGCAAGCTGCGCCACCCCTCGCGCAGCCGCAAATTGCGGGCGTTCCTGAACGCCACCGTGCGGGAGTAAGCCTCCCGTTCGGCCAGAATCGCTGCCGGGCAGCGGTGCACACGTTGAGTTGATTCCACTTGCGGGGGGTCCGCAGCCATGAAAAACTGCCCGTACTGTGGGTACGCCAATTACGACACGGCCGCCGTCTGCCGCAAGTGCGACGGTTCCTTCGTGGCGCAGGGCGGCCACGTTTACCAGGGAAAATCCTATTGGATCGGCCCCGAGAAGGCCAAACATCTCCGCAGGCGGGGTCTTTCCCTCCTTGTCCTGGGACTGCTCATCAAGGTGTATTGGGGAGGCTATGGACCGTGGCCAACCATCGATTTCCCCATTCTCGTGACCCTGCGCACCTACCTCGAACCCCTGCTCATCTTCGGCGGCGCGGTGCTCTATCTCTTCGGCTGGATCGCGCGCTTCCTGTGAAGCACCCTCATCCAGGCGCAGAATTCGGCGCCCAGAATGCCCTTGCTTACCTTCCAAGGAGTTGATACTTTCACCCGTGAAGGGTGAGACGGCGAGGTCGTGCTGCGGCCGCCTTTAGCTACGCTTCGAGTCGGTGTCCTACTTAGTCAAATTTCATAGGAAGTGAAATATGGGCGAAACAGCGATTGCGCCTCCACCTCCGGACCAGCCGCCGTCCGAATCCTTTTTCAGCAAAGCCTTGGGAGTTTTTATCTCGCCCGGGCGAACATTTGAATCCATCGCGCGCCGGCCGGATTTCCTCGCCCCATTGATCATAATGACCGTAAGCTCCATCGTCGTGATCGAAGTAATGCTGGAGAAGATCGGAGCGGGACAAATCATCCGTCAGTCTCTCGAAATAAGTGGCAAAGCTTCAAGGATGACTCCGGAGCAGATTGATCAGACGATCCAGAAACTGGCCGGAATCACGGCCATCTCCATGCGGGTAGGCGCCGTTATCGGCGTTCCCATCTTCCTGCTGGTCATCGCGGCGGTGGGCCTCCTGATCACCAATATAATCTTTGGAGCTTCGGCCAAATTCATGACCTGTTTTTCTGAGGTCTGCTACGCCAACCTGGTCTTGCTAATCTCGACCGTGCTCGCCGTGGTTATGATTTTCTTCGGCGACATGGAGCAATTCAACCCGGATAACTTCCTCCCGACCACTGTAGGCTTTTTCCTAAACCCCCGTGAAACGTCAAAGCCGCTTTATGTCATAGCCAGCTCGTTCGACATCTTCCGCGTCTGGTTCATAATCCTGGCCTCCATGGGACTTTCCGCCGCCACCGGCAAGAAAGTGGGGACACTGGCGATTTTCCTAACTTTCCTCGCCATCTGGGTGGTCATCGTCCTGGGCCACTCCGGAATTGCCATGCTGACGGGATAGTGCATGCGCCCGGGGAAGAACGCCAGGCCGGCAGTCGCCGCACCTATATGTTTTCTGCCGGCGGAGCCACACAAGCTCGCGCAGCAATTCCATGCCGATCAAGTTTGAAATTCTTGCCGAAGACAAGCTCACGCGCGCGCGCGCTGGATTGCTGCACACGCCCCACGGAGCCATCGAGACGCCTGTTTTCATGCCCGTGGGCACCGGCGGCACGGTAAAGGGCATGACGCAGGGCCAGCTTGAAGCCCTGGGCGTGCAAATCCTGCTGGGCAACACCTACCACCTTTATCTTCGTCCCGGACATGAGTTGATTCGCGACGCGGGCGGGCTGCACGGCTTCATGTCTTGGCCGCATCCCATCCTTACCGACAGCGGGGGATTTCAGGTGATGAGCCTGAAGTCGCTAGGGCGGGTCACCGAGGACGGAGTGTGGTTCCGCTCACACCTCGACGGCTCGACCCATTTCCTATCGCCCGAGCGCGCCGTGGAGATTCAATTGGCGCTGGGCTCGGACATCATGATGTGCCTTGACGAATGCGTCGAAT
>JASHSC010000038.1 GCA_030036915.1 Terriglobia bacterium | reverse complement strand
ATCACGCATTTCGGGATTTCGAAATTGTGGTATGAGCCCTACGGACTTGTGGGGCTCGAGCTCGACGAACAGGCGTTGCGGAACGGCACGGTTTGCCTCGTGCACGCGCGCGGCATTTTCCAGGACGGGCTGGCGTTCAACATGCCCGAAAGCGACCCGCTGCCCCCGCCTCGCGAGATTGCGGACCTCTTTCCTCCTACGCATTCAAGCCTGACCGTGCAGTTGGCGGTTCCCCCCTTCCGCCTGGGATCGCCGAATTGTGCTCTCACCGATCAGGACAAGAACGGCCGGACGCGCTTAATTGCCGAATCCCAGACTATTCCGGATGAGAACACGGGCTTCGATGAAAAGCCCTTAAAACTCGGGCGCAAGAACATTCAAATCTTGCTTGGCACCGAGGACCCTGGAGACATGCAGCTCCTGCCGATCGCCCGGGTTCACCGTGACGGTTCGGGGAATTACGTCTATGACGAAAGTTTCATTCCACCCTGCACTCAGATCAGCGCCAGCCCCACACTGATGCAGATTGCCAAACGGTTGATCGAGATCCTTCAGGAAAAAAGCGCCACCATGTCGCTGGACAGCCGGTCAAGGGGGAAATTTCAAACGGGCTTTTCCGCGCAGGAGATCGGGCAGTTCTGGTTCCTGCACGCACTCAATTCCTGCCTCGGGCCCCTGCGTCACCAGTTCTTCTCAAAGCGTGGGCATCCGGAGGAACTTTTTCTTGAGCTCGTGCGGCTGGGAGGGGCGCTTTGCACATTTTCGCTGGATTCGAATCCGCGGAACCTTCCCCTGTATAATCACATGGCTCTTGATACGTGCTTTGCCGACGTGGAAAAGCACATCCGCGAGCACTTAGAACTCCTGGCCCCCTCGAATTGCCTGTTCATTCCGCTGCAAGCCGTGGCTGATTATTTCTACGAGGGTGAGATCACGGACCAGCGATGTTTGGACCGCGCGCGCTGGATGATCTCCGTTCATGCCGCGCTTGGGGATGCCGATATCATCAACCGCACGCTGCAACTGGTGAAAGTATGCTCATCGCAATTCGTTCCCCAATTGGTCAAGCGGGCGCTTCCCGGCATGGCGTTGACGCACGTCCCTGTGCCGCCCTCCGCCGTTGCCCGGCGGGTGGAATGCCAATATTTTTCCATCGGCCGCGCCGGGCCGTGCTGGGATCACATCGTGCAAACTCGTCGCGTGGGAATTTATGTTCCTGGGGAAATTCCCGAACCGGAAATTGAATTGATTATTATTCTGGAATCCTGAGAGGCATGGTATGGGCGCACAAATGGGTGGTGTTCCATCGGGGCCGGCAGGACGTTCAAACCTGGCGTTGATTTATCAGGAAATCCTCACGGTCATTACGCGCTTTCGCTCCAACCGTCAGTCCGTGAAGGACGCCCTGTCATTTCGAAATCAGGTCAAGGGGGCCATCAGCAGTGCGGAGGCGGAAGCGGCGCGAAGAGGCTACGCTGCTGACGACGTGCGCCTGGCCACCTTCGCAGTGGTGGCGTTTCTGGATGAATCCATCCTCAACTCGAACAACCCTCTTTTCGCGGACTGGCCGCGCATGCCTTTGCAGGAGGAATTGTTCGGCACCCACCAGGCCGGAGAAATGTTCTTTAGTTGCATCGACCGGCTGATGGCGAAAGGGGATTCGCCGCAAAGCGTGGATGTGCTCGAGATTTTTGATCTTTGCCTGTGGCTGGGTTTTCGGGGGCGGTACAGCATGAGCGGCCAGGAAGCCGTGCGTTCCGTAGCGTCCACGGTGATGGAGAAGTTGCAACATCTCCGGGGCAGGCCCGGCGCGCTAGCTCCGCATTGGATGCTCCCTAAAGACGCCCCGCGCCCTCCCGCCTCTGACCCCTGGGTTCGAGCTCTCCTCTTTTGCACACTGGGAGCGTTACTGATTGCCATTGTGTTATTTGGCGGTTTCAAATTCGTGCTTATTTCGGGGGCTTCGGGATTACATTCGATAGCCCCCGTTGCGCCCCATTAGGGAGTGTCCATGAAATCCCAGTTGAAATATTGGATTGCGTCGATTGTATTCATTCTGTGGCTGGTACTGGCTTGGTTTATCGCCACATGGCTGCATTTGCAGGGAAGCAGCCTTTGGGTACTCCGCGGCGCCCTGGCCTTCATCGGGCTTATCGCTTTTGTCATTGTGATCTGGTGGTTCATTGTCAGGGACAAGGAACGCGCGCAAATGATGCCCGCCGGCGCGGCCGGAGGCGATGAAATTGACGTCCTGATTCGTGAAGCGGAGACGCGCCTTCAGGCTTCGCAACTCGGCCGTAATGCCCGTGTGGGAAATTTGCCGCTCTACCTGGTCCTGGGTGAACCCGGATCCGCCAAGACCAGCATTATGGTCCACTCCGGGCTCGAGCCGGAGTTGCTGGCCGGGCAGACCGTCCAGGACAAAGTCCCGATTCCCACGCGGACGGCAAACCTCTGGTACTCCCGGCAATTCATTTTTGCGGAAGCCGGCGGTCCGATGTTGCAGGATCCCCCCAGGTGGGCGAAATTCATAAAGAAGCTGGCTCCCCACCAGCTCCACTCCGTATTGGGCAAGGGCACACCCTCGCCTCGAGCCGCCGTGGTTTGCGTGGATAGCGAGACGTTCATGAAGCAAGGCGCCGCAGAAGCCATTGCGGCCAGCAGCGAGCGCATCCGGACGCGCCTTCGCGAAATCTCCCAATTGCTGGGCATCAGCCTGCCGGTCTACGTGCTTTTCACTCGCGCCGATCGCCTGCAATTTTTTCTGGACTACGTTCGAAATTTCACCAATGACGAGGCTTCCCTGGTTTTTGGCGCGACGCTCTCCATGGTGACCTATGCCACCGGCGTTTATGCCGAGCAGGAAAGCGCCAGAATTTCTGCCGAGTTCGACTATCTGTTTCAATCTCTTGCCGACCGCCGCATCACCATGCTTTCGCAGGAGTTTGATGGCACGAAGCTCCCCCCCACCTATGAATTCCCCAGAGAGTTCAGAAAGCTGAAACCCTTGCTGGTGCAGTTGCTGGTTGATCTTTGCCGGCCGAGCCAGTTGCGCACCGGCCCGTTCCTGCGCGGATTCTACTTTACGGGCGTAAGGCCCGTGGTGGTCACCACCTCGGGCCCCACAGTTGCCCAAGAGGAATCCGTGGCGCAGTCCTCCGCCGCCGTGGAGGATGTGGGCGCCACCAGCATCTTTGATATCCGCAAGGCCAAGGCCATGATTCCCCAGCGAGGCCAGGTTTCGGAAGCGGGCGAAAGCCGCAGAGTTCCCCAATGGGTTTTTCTTCCCCATATTTTCAGTGACATCTTCCTCAAGGACAACCGCGCGCTTGACACAAGCGCCGCCAGCACAAAGACCAGCGTGTGGAGACGAATTCTGCTGGCAAGCGCAACCGCAATTCTGCTGATCTTCATTTTGGGATTCATCGTCTCATTCGCCCGGAACAAGAGCCTGGAAAGCCAGGCGGCCTCAGCCGCGCAAGGATTTTCCGATGTTCAATTGAATGGCCAGCAACTCCCCTCCCTGGACTCACTGAACAAACTGGAGGCTCTGCGACAGTCACTGGTGACTTTATCGGATTATCGAAAGAACGGCCGGCCCTTCAGCATGCGTTGGGGATTATTTGTTGGAGATTCCCTCTATCCGGATGTTCTAAGCATTTATTTCCAACAATTCAAACTGCTGCTGTTTGGGCAGGCGCAAGCGAATCTTATCCAGACACTCTCTTCGCTTCCCGCCGCACCCACTCCCACGGATCAATATGCGCCCCCTTACGACACCCTGAAGGCGTATCTCATCACGACCGCCAATTCCGACAAGAGCACGGTGCTGTTCCTCTCGCCCATTTTGATGAAAGCCTGGAGTTCGGGGCGGGAAATTGATCAGGACCGCGCCCAACTGGCGCAAAAACAATTCGATTTCTACAGTGACGAGTTGAAGGATCAAAACCCCTACTCTTCCGAGTACGACACCCTGGTGGTGGCGCGCGCGCGCAATTACCTCTCGCAGTTCTCGGGTGAGGAACGTGTCTATCGCGGCGTTCTGACCGAGGCGGACAAAGCTAATCCTCCGGTCAATTTCAACAAGGAATACCCGGGGTCTTCTGAGGTGGTAGTCGATCGAACCGAAGTGAGCGGCGCATTCACGAAAGGTGGATGGACTTTCGTCCAAAATGCCCTTCAAAATCTTCCCAAATATTTCAGCGGCGAGCAGTGGGTGCTGGGGCAGGAAGGAACCGCCAACTTTGATTTGGGAAAATTGGGCACCGACCTTCGCGACCGGTATCAGCAGGACTACATCGATCAATGGCGCGCTTTCCTGAGAAGCGCCGGAGTGGTTCATTACGGTGGCCTGGGGGATTCCGCAGATAAGCTCCTGAAACTCTCGGGTAACCAGTCGCCGCTGTTGGCTCTCTTTTGTACCGCTGCTTACAACACGGCAGTTGACCAACCCGACGTGGTCAAAGCATTCCAGCCAGTCCAGACAGTCGTATCCCCCAAATGCCAGGATCAGAATCAATATATCGGTGACGCCAACAAGCCTTACATTCTAGGTTTGAGCGGCCTCCAAAGCTGTCTCGACAGGGCAAACACGACCCCCGGAGATAAAGAGGCGGCAAAAGCGCAGTGCCAGAGCGATGCCCAAAGTGCCAAGCAGGCCGCCAATCAAATCGGGCAGGGATTTAAGATTGACCAGGAAGGCCACGTCGACCAGATCGTCCAGAACCTTCTTCTGGCCCCCATTGTTTCAATTGCAGCGGTCCTCAAACCCGGCCCCGTGAGCGGCGCGGGATTGTGCGCGCAGATGAGCCCGCTTACTTCCAAGTTTCCCTTTAATCCACAAGCCACCAGCGAAGACACGGTTCAGGATTTGGATGGCTTCTTTAATCCCAGCTCGGGGGCACTTTCCCAGTACTACACCTCAGCCTTGAAAAATCTTCTCCTTCCCGAGGGGCCAGGCTACATCGCCAATCCCCAGGCGACGCAGCCGCCAAATCCCGCCTTCCTGGCATTTTTCAATCGCGCCACAAGCGTGCAGAAGGCTCTCTACTCCGGGGGTGACAAGCAAATTCAGTTCAAGTATTCACTTCGCCCGCATCCCACGGAGAGTGTCACGGGCCTCACCTTGAACATTGATGGTCAGGAGCTGAGTTATTCCGGTGGAAATACTTCGTTCCAGCAGTTCACCTGGCCGGGTGGAGGGACGGGCGTCACGCTGACGGTGAAGATTGCCGGCGGATCACCTCTCGGCTTCCCGAGCTACACGGGAACCTGGGGGGTTTTCCATTTCTTTGCAAGCGCAGACAAGACGGTTCAGAACGGAGGCATCTATAACGTGGAGTGGGTGCTCCGTGTCGCGGACGGGAGGCCCATGACCGCACCCAATGGCAAGCCCGTCACCGTACAATTTGACCTGGATACATCCGGAGCGCCTCCCATTCTGCAAAAAGGTTTCTTTACTTCGATGAAGTGTGTTTCCAATGTAGCCGGTTAGGTGGTATTTCCTAAGATTCCTGTTGATTTCTCTGCCTGGGTTGAATGATGCTATGGAGCGCAACTGACCGGCACGGGTGGCAAAACAAGCCGTTTGCGAACAGGAAAAACTGCGACAGACCCGGTGGACTCCGCGCGTGAAGGTGCGGAGTGGATTATGTAGTTGAGGAGGTTGGATGACAGATAGTGAGCTTCTCGAGCGAATGGAAGAAGCCGTTCAACAAATCACGGAAGCAATCGAAGAGCGGGGGGCGCTTCTTGAGATGGACCGGAAGGCTGATTTTCGCTGGGCGGGGGTAGCCCGCCTCCCCACCGGCAAATTGTTGATCCAGACTCACAAGACAGGTAAACAACCGGACGCCGAAAGCAAGAAACCGGTGTTGGAGGCGATCGCCGACTTAACTCTGGAAGGAAGACTCCTCGGGCGGGTCCTCTTCCTATCGGATAGGACTGAGGTTGAGCTTCCAGGCGGTGGTCATCGCGCCTTGGATCATTCCGGCGTTGCCAAAATATTCGGTTCAATGTAACCGGTGCGCGGATACAGGCTAGGATTTTGTCGGCCCGCACCCCTTCCCTGATCGCTGGTGTTCATCCCATTGTGCCGCACCCCTTTCATCACCCTAAAGATGAAGAGTCTGCGCACCTCACCCGCAGCACAACACGAGCGGCACGGACATTTGTCCGCGTGGGCAACCGAGCGATGGGAGGCAAACCTCCAGGTATCTCGCGAAGCCCCGGAAACAATGGGTTGAGATCCGGAAGGTGAAAGGGAAGGATTCGAATGCCCGGCTATCCGGAGCGCGCCAAGTTCAACCCCAACATCAATCCCCTTTTCAATCCCAGGATCAATCCCAAGGGAAACGCCTCCTTGAGCCCGAAGTTCAACCCTTCGCTCAACCCGTTGCGCAACGTAAACATCCATCCGAGATTTTCTCGCTCCATGGACCCGCTCTCCAACACTTCACTCAGCCCGGTCGAAAATCCCGGGCTTGATCCCAAAAAAACCGACCAATATTCCGGGTTGCGCCGTTGGACGCCAGATTCGGAGTTGGCGGGGTACGTCGTCAATACGCCCAATAAGGGCGTCTTCCTGCTATTCGACCTCCAACTCGAGTGGGTGGCCTTTGCAGTCGACAACAAGCGGGAGGGCTACAACCTTTTTGACGTGACAGGTGAATGGAAGGGGTATTTTCTGAAGAACGCGGCGGGCAGCTTGAACGAATTCAATCTTGAGGACGATTGGGTGGGTATCATCATGTGAATTGCTGCTTTCGAGGTAGCGAAGGCTTCCATTGCTCATGAGATTGACGGCGCAGGGCTCGCTCCACCTCCTGAAACTCACTCGGGGCAAATCAGGACTTGGATGGCGGAGGCAATGAGCATACAATTCCTTGGTTATTCGATCCCAAATGCAAGCGACAAATCCAAATTGCTGAGGTAAGGAGGGCCTCCATGCCCGATCGCAACTCTTATGGTGAAATCAATCTCGACGTAACGGGAGGCCGTGAAAAGTTTTCCGAGAATGCCAGGTCGGAAACGCCATTTCGAGTGGCCCTTTTGGGCGATTTCAGCGGCCGAGGAAATCGCAAGCTCGTGGAGATTGGCGAAGCGCTGGCGAACCGCCGCCCCGCGCTGATTGACCGTGACAATTTCGATTCCATTTTCGCGAAGATGTCACCGCGCCTGGAAATTCCCGTGGGCAGCGCGAGTGGCCACAAGGTTTCACTTAAATTCGACGACTTTGAGGATTTTCATCCGGACAGTCTCTTCCGCCACGTCGAGCTTTTTCAGAAACTGCGCGAGACGCGTGAAAAGCTCAGCGATCGGGATACGTTTGCCGAAACCGCGGAGGCGCTGGGCATTCGCGGAACCGCGCCCGCGGCGCCTCCACCGCTTGCGGCTCAGCGCAGGGATCCAAGCCAGGACGTTCAGCAAGCGGTGTCCGGCGATCTTCTGGGCGAGATGCTGGAGGCAACGGAAAAACAGGCCAGCCAGCCGCACGCTTCCGGCAGGAGCGATCCTCTCACTTCGCTTGTGAAGAGCATCATCGCTCCCCACGTTGTTCCCAAGGCCGACCCGCGCCAGGCTGAAGCCGTGGCCTTGATGGATTTGGCCACCAGCGCGCAAATGAGCGCGCTTCTGCACTATTCCGCATTTCAGGCGCTCGAATCCGCATGGCGCGCCCTCTTTTTCCTGGTCCGTAA
>JASHSC010000398.1 GCA_030036915.1 Terriglobia bacterium | reverse complement strand
CGCCGTGGAAAAGCAGACGCACCTGGTGGTGAGCGGGCCGGACCGGCAACAGGTGGGCCACGTGGCGGCGCAGATTCGCGGTTTGCGCCCGCCTGACCCTTACAAGAATAAGGGCATTCGCTACACGGGCGAGCGCCTGAAGAAGAAAGTGGGCAAGGCTGCGGCGGCAGCGGGTGGCGCGGCTGGCGGTGGCGGCGGAGCAGCCAAGGGATAAGAAAGATGTCAAAAATGAAGGAACCTCCGGATAGATCTATGAAAACAAAGGATCGCGTGTAAGAGTTATACGGCAACCGCAGGGGAGAACGGGTCATGCTACAGATAGTTTCGAAAGATGAAGCGCGGCGGCGGGTTCACGAACGCATCCGCACGCACGCCAGCGGTCATGCAAAGATGCCGCGCTTGAATGTCTTTCGGTCGCTGAATCACATCTACGCGCAGGTCATAGACGACACCACGGGCCATACGCTGGTTGCGGCTTCAACGCGTGACGCGGAGATTCGCAAGACGCTTAAGAGCGGCGGCAACGTATCCGCAGCCAAGGTGGTGGGGCAGGTAGTGGCCAAGCGCGCTATCACGGCGGGGATTCCCGGGGTGGTGTTCGATCGCGGCGGTTATGCCTATCACGGACGCGTCAAGGCGCTGGCGGATGCGGCGCGCGAAGCCGGACTGAAATTCTAGGGGGAAGGGCAGGAGGAAGATTTGGCCAATCGGATTGACCCGAACGAGTTGCAGCTCAAAGACCAGGTGATTTCCATCAACCGCGTTACGAAGGTGGTGAAGGGCGGCAAAAACCTGAGTTTCTCGGCGCTGGTGGTGGTGGGTGATGGAGCGGGAATCGTCGGCTATGGCTCCGGCAAAGCGCGCGAAGTGCCCATGGCGATTCGAAAGGGAATCGAGTCGGCGAAGAAAAAGCTGACCAAGGTCAACGTCACCCAGGGATCGATTCCCCACGCCGTACTCGGCCATTACGGCGCGGGGAGGGTTCTGCTCAAACCCGCGCCGCCCGGAACCGGCGTGATCGCCGGGGGCGCCGTGCGCGCGGTGGTGGAAGCGGCGGGGATTCAAAACGTTCTGACCAAATCGCTCGGCACCACCAACCCGCACAACGTCGTCAAGGCAACCATGGATGCCCTGATGCGATTGCGCGATGCGCAGGAAGTGGCTAATACCCGCGGCAAGGCGGCGGAAGAAATCTAGAGGACAACGAACCGTGTCAGATAAGACAGCAAAAACGATTCGGATTAAGTGGGTGAGAAGCGGCATTGGCTTCACCTACCATCAAAAGACCATCGTGCGCAGCCTGGGATTGAGAAAACTGAACCACACGGTGGTGCGGCCCGATACCCCGCAGATTCGCGGCGTGGTGGCTTCGGTGCCCCATCTGCTGGAAATCGTTCCTCAGCCGGTGCCGCCCGCCTGGGCTTCGATTCCCGAATATACGGTCCACCCTCCGGAACCAACGCCGCCCGCGGCTGCGGAGGCTGCTCCGGAAGCAGCAGCAGCACCGGCAGAAGCCCCAGGCGAAGTGGCTCAAGCAGCGGAACCCGAAGAAGAAATAGCACCCGCGAAAGTCAAAGCCCCCAAGGCAAAGGCTGCGAAGGCTAAATCCGCGAAAGCCGGCGAAAAAAAGGAAAAGCCTGCGGTGAAGAAATCCAAGTCGACGAAGGGAAGCAAGAAGTAGGCTGAGGACATATGTCAACACACGTTGGAACATTGCGGCCACCGGCAGGAGCGAATAAACGTACCAAGCGGATTGGCCAGGGCATGGGCTCGGGACACGGAAAAACCGCCACGCGCGGGTCAAAGGGCCAGCGCTCACGCGCGGGCATGCGCATACGGCCGGGCTTTGAGGGCGGCCAGATGCCCCTCCATCGCCGCCTTCCCAAGCGCGGTTTTACCAATATCTTTCGGAAGGAATTCGCCATCGTCAACCTGAAAGACCTTGAAGATTTCAAACCGGAGGAGAAGATCACGCCTGATCTCCTCGTTGCCCGCGGCCTGGTGAAGCAACTGGGCTCGGGACTGAAGATCCTGGGCGACGGCGAGCTGAAATCCGCGCTCCAGATTGCGGCACACGGATTTTCCAAGTCCGCATTGGAGAAGATTCAAAAGGCCGGCGGAAAAGCTGAGGTCATTTCTTAATGTTCGAATCTCTCAAAAGCATGGTCGAGATTCCGGACCTGCGGAAGCGCATCCTGTTTACGATGGGGATGCTTGCCGTGTACCGCCTGGGTGCGTTTATCCCCACGCCCGGAATCAACGCCCAAGTTTTCGAGCAGATGTTCAATCAAATGGGAGGGTCGCTGTTTGGATTGCTGGCCATGTTCTCCGGCGGCAGCCTCCGGCGTTTAACCGTCTTTGCCCTCGGAATCATGCCGTACATTACGGCTTCCATCATCCTGCAATTGCTCACGGTGGTTTCGCCCCACCTCGAAAAGCTTCAGAAAGAGGGGGACCTGGGCCGCAAGAAAATTACCGATTATACCCGCTGGATGACCGTGGGATTGAGCGCTTTCCAGGCGTTCGGAATCGCAGTCGCCCTCGAGAAGCAGACGGCGGCGGGTGCGGCGATTGTCATGAATCCCGGCCCCGCCTTTGTGTTCAACACAGTACTGACCTTGACGACGGGTTCAATCTTTATCATGTGGCTGGGCGAGCAGATTACGGCGCGGGGAATCGGCAATGGAATGTCGCTGCTGATTTTTGCCGGGATTGTGGTGGGGCTGCCGCGGGCGGTTGGCGACATCTACGAAAAAGTGTTCCAGCAACATACGTGGAATTTCCTCATATTGTTCCTGCTTCTCGGCTTCATGCTGGTCATTGTGGGCGCCATCGTGTTTGTGGAGCGGGGTGAGCGTCGCATTCCCATCCAATACGCCAAGCGCGTGGTGGGGCGGCGAATTATGGGCGGGGTCTCGACGCACCTGCCGCTTAAGGTGAACAGCGGCGGCGTGATGCCCATTATCTTTGCGGTTTCGATTTTGACTTTCCCGCAAACCTTGAACTTGTTTCATCTGGAACAAAGCGGAAGAGTGCTCGTCCGCTACATCGGCGCCGGCTTGACGTGGTTCACCAAGGTGTTTTCCTATGGAGAGCCGCTTTATGCCCTCTCCTACGTCATCCTGATCATCTTTTTCGCGCACTTCTATCTCTCCATTGTTTACAACCCGGATGAAGTGGCGGATAACGTGCGCAAGCAGGGCGGCTTCATGCCGGGAATCCGGCCCGGCAAGCGCACCGCGGACTACCTGGATGACGTGCTGACCAAGATTACATGGGTGGGCGGCTTTTATCTGGCCATCGTGGCGCTGATCCCCGATATCATGCTGGCAGGTATCCACCTGAATCATTTGCCCACGTGGATGGGCGCGGCCTGGTTTGACTCGCACCTGCCGCTCTGGATTCTGCACGGGATGAACGTAAATTTCTATTTCGGTGGAACCTCACTCCTCATCGTGGTGGGCGTGGCCATGGATACCGTGCAGCAAGTGGAAGCCCAGCTCATCATGCGGCACTACGAAGGTTTCTTGAAGAAGGGAAGGGCCCGGGGCCGGCGAACCACTTAAGAAGGCACGGGATGAGAAATCATGCGAGCGCACGCTTTGATTTTCCTGGGGGCCCCGGGTGCCGGAAAGGGAACACAAGCGCGGGAAGTGGCAACGCATTTCGGGATTCCGCAGATTTCCACCGGCGACATCCTGCGCGATGCGGTGAAGAGGGAAACGAAGCTGGGCCTGGCGGCGAAGGCGAAGATGGAGGCGGGGGAATTGGTGCCCGACGAAGTAGTCTGCGGCATCGTAGAAGAGAGGGTGAGCGAGCCGGACTGCCGGAAGGGTTTCATCCTGGACGGATTTCCTCGTACCATCGCTCAGGCGAAGTTTGTGGACCAGATGCTCGCGGCGAAAGGGCGGGGGAAACCGCTGGTGTTGGATATTGATGTTGGCGAGGACTTGCTCCTGAAACGCCTCATGGGCCGCCAGACGTGTTCGGTGTGCGGGGAGATTTACAATACCTACTTCAATCCCCCCAAGGTTGAGGGAATTTGCGACAAGGATGGCGGCAAGCTGCTCCATCGCGCCGACGACAACGAAGCCACCATTCGGCAGCGGCTGGAAGCGTATCACCAGCAAACTCAGCCCTTGATCGAGTACTATCGGGGTCAGGGCGCGCTGCTGGCCGTGGATGGAAACAAGGAGCCCCACGAAATCGCAAAAGGGTTGTTGGACTATCTTTCAAGGGCATGATTATCTGCAAGTCATCGGCCGAGATCGAAAAGCTCCGGCGCAGCGGAAGGATGGTGCGCGAGCTGTTGGAAGAGATCAAGGGCCTTGTGCGGCCTGGGGTGACGACGCTCGACCTCGAGAATTTTGTAGCCAAGCGGGTGAAGGAATTGGGCGCCAAGCCCGCATTCAAGGGTTATCGCGGCTATCCTTGCTGCCTGTGCGCGTCGATCAACAGCGAGGTGATTCACGCCATCCCCTCGCCCCGCCGCGCGCTGCGGGAAGGGGACATCGTCAGTTTGGATACGGGCGTCATTGTCGACGGATATTATGGGGATTCCGCCGTGACGCTTCCGGTGGGCGCGATCAGCGATTCCGCCAAGCGCCTGCTGAAGGTTACCGAAGAAGCGCTGGAGATGGCGATTCAGAAAGTGCACCTGGGAAATCGGCTGGGGGATGTTTGCGTCACCGTTCAGGAGCACGCGGAAAAGAACGGTTACTCGGTGGTAAGAGAGTTCGTCGGGCACGGAATCGGCAAAGCG
>JASHSC010000397.1 GCA_030036915.1 Terriglobia bacterium | reverse complement strand
ATATCAAGATCGGAATCGGCGTGGTGGACGTGAAAATCAACGCCATCGAATCACCGGACGAAATCGCCCGCCGGATTGAAACCGCGGAGAAAGTCCTCGGCCCCGGGCGCATTGCGTACATTCACCCCGATTGCGGGTTGTGGATGCTCAAGCGATCTATCGCCGACCGGAAAATTGCGGCGCTGGTGAAAGGGCGGGACCTGTACTTGGGAGTGGGCAAAAAGCAGTAGGCAGTAGGCAGAAAGCAGTGGGCAGTAAGCAGTGGCGGACAAAGTCTAATGATGACTTCAAGCGTACCAACCCGAAAGCTCCATGGCCATCGAGACCTGAAGGTTTACAGACTTGCGTTCAGGTCTGCGATGATGATCTTTGAGGAATCGAAGAACTTCCCGGGCGAAGAGCGTTATTCCCTTACCAGCCAGATTCGCCGCTCGTCGAGAAGCGTTGCTGCAAACATCGCCGAGGGGTTTCGAAAGCGCCAGTATCCCAACATGTTCGTCAGCAAAATGGCGGACGCGGACGCAGACGCAGAGGCCACGGAAACGCAGGTATGGTTGGATTTTGCGCGGGATTGCGGTTACATCTCGCCGCAGTTTTGCACGAACATGACTGAAAGCTATGAGGAAATCGGGAAAATGCTGAACAGCATGATCGAAAGACCGGAGAGGTTTGCACCAGCCGTGCAAAACCGCACCTAGTGTCTCTCTGCCTTCTGCCTACCTTCCTTCCACCGCGGGGCTGGTCACCAAACTCTCGACGGGAACAAACGCTTCACGCGTCTGTGGCGAGCGCCAATTGTCCAGCATGGCGATTTGCTGTACGCAGGAGATGGTACAGCGCGGGGCGCAGGATTTTTGCGTGTGGTACTCGTGGGCAAGGTGCTCGCGGGTGTATTTTTCGAGTGGAATGGCCGGGAAGCCACGCTGCTGCGAGCAGTAGTGCACCAGGCCGTCCTCACAAATATAAAGGTATCGGCTGCCGGCGCGGCATCGCCAGTTATTGGGGATGCCTTGCGAGATGTTTTTCTGGAACTGATTCACGCGCGCGTAGGAGCGCTTGCCCATCTGCATGATTTGGCTGTACAGCTCGCGTTGATGGTCGCCCAGCGGCTGAAGCTGCCCGTCGTGATCGTGCAGAATCCCCACCGTGCTCGTGAAGCCCAGCTCGAGCGCGCGGCGGGCCACCGTGAGCGCGTCATCGGGCTTGCGCACCGGGCTGCCCAGCACGGAGTTGATATTCACATGGAAAATCGCGTATTCGGAAAGCATCCTGAGCTTCGCGTCCAGCACCTTCAGGCTTTTCTTTGAAACCTCGTCGGGCAGAACGTTGTCGATGGAGATCTGCAAATGGTCCAGGCCCGCCTGGTTCAGTAACTCGATGCGCGGCGGCGTGAGCAGATAGCCGTTCGTGATGAGCCCGGCCAGAATGCCGTGACTGCGAATCCGCCGGATGATTTCTTCGAGCTGCGGGTGCATCAGCGGCTCGCCTCCACTGATGGTGATGATGGTGGTTCCGAGCGCGGCCAGGCCATCGACGCGGCGGAACATTTCTTCGAGCGCGACAGGCTTCGAGAAATCGTCAAACTCGTTGCAGTAGGTGCAGGATAGATTGCAGCGGCGGATGGGAATCAGATGCGCAAGAACCGGATGGCGCTTCGAGGCGAGGCCCTTCAGAATCATGCGCCACTCGCGGAATCGCGTGTTCCAGAATCGAAGTGTTCGCCGCAGGGCGAGGTTCATAGGTGCATCTTGGAAATTGTAGCGGCCATCTGCCGATCGCCGACGACGCATAGAGCGCCGCTACCGCAAGTCCGTCGGGCTAAGCCGAAAGGGCTCAGATGGTTAGAGTACGATATAAGGGGGCGGGCAGACAACTTACAAGGCTCGAAATGCCGAAAATCCGACTCGAATTGCAATTTCTGAACGGTCAGCGCACCAGGAGAGTCGACCTCCACACCAATTGATGGCCACCCCCAAAGGGATGCCTTTTGACTTCTCCTAAACATCCACCGGCACTTTCATCCCTTCGTTGAAACGATTGGTGAGGTTCGCCGTCGAGATGGCGAGGACGAGTTCCTCAATCTGCTCGGTGTTAAATAATTCGCCCAGATTTTCAAGGTCGGCGGGCTGAATGGCAGCCGGCCAGGCGGTGAGCTGCTCGGCAAACTGCAGGGCGGCGCGCTCTGCGTCGGTAAAAATATCACGCAAAGAGCCACCGGGCTCCTTCAATGCCTGCACTTGTTCATCGGTCACTCCGCGCCGCTTCGCCGAGGCGGTATGAGCGCGGCTGCAATATGTGCAGCCATTCATGAGGGAGGTGCGCAGATAAGCAAGCTCCTTGATCTTTGGGTCCAGCGCACCCTCGGCCCAGACTTGTTTGTAGAATTCCAGAAACGGACCGAGCACATTGGGCTTGTGCGCCATCATTTTCAACATGTTGTTGACGCGTCCGGCTTTCTTCTCGATCCCTTCGTAAATGGGACGAACAACCTCCGCCGCGTGTTCCTTCTCCAGCGGTTCGATTTTCATTTTGCCTCCTGGGTCATGGCTTAAAACCTTAATATTAGCAGTTCAAGGGAGGAAAGCCCAAATTGGGTGGTTGGCAGTAGTGATATTTGTTGAAATTTCGGCGTAGGGGCGACACTCGCCCTGCGACCCAAAGCCGTCTTCGGGCGACGGGTCGCGTGCGCCCTCCCGGCCTTGCCGCGCCGAAGGGCGCGGACAAGCCCTGCCCCTACGAAATTCATACGGTACCGCCACTGGCAG
>JASHSC010000396.1 GCA_030036915.1 Terriglobia bacterium | reverse complement strand
CTTCCGAACGCGGCCACGGCCCGCTCCCCACGGCCGAGGAAGTGAAACTCATCGTCTCCGGAATCCGCAAGCGCGGCCTGTTGGATGAAGCGCAGGAGGAGATGATCCACGGCATATTCGATCTGGACCGCGTGCGCGTCCGCGAAATCATGGTGCCCTGGAACCGCATCACCTGCCTGCCGGTTGCGGCCGATCTGCGTGAATTGCTCGACCGCGTGGTGAAGGACCAGCACTCGCGCATTCCGATTTACGACAAACTACCAGACCAGATCGTGGGTGTTCTCTACACGAAGGACCTGCTGGCGGTGACGGCGGAAAGAGAGCGCGCCGCCCCACCCTCCTACCCGGCGTTTGACCTTCGCACCATTCTTCATCCGCCCATGATCGTCCCGGAATCGATGTCGCTCACCCAGGTTCTGAAGGATGCCCGCCGGCGGCACTCGCAGATGGCTCTGGTGGTGGATGAATTCGGGACTTTCGTGGGCCTCGTAACCATTGAGGATGTACTGGAACAGATCGTCGGCGAGATACAGGATGAGTACGACCGCGAAGAAGCCACGATTCGCAAGGTGGGAGAAAACGTCCTGGTGGTTGATGCCTCAGTGAGCCTGCGCGATCTGGCCAGCGAGCGCGACATCGTCCTGCCCCACGGCGCCGGTTACGAAACATTGGCAGGCTTCGTGCTCATGAGCCTGGGTTTCATTCCACGCGGTGGCGAGAGTTTTGTTTTTGACTCCCGCCGCTATACGGTTCTGGAAGTTGAAGGCCGGCGCGTGGCGAAAGTACGAATTGAGACGTTGCCACAGGCAAGGCGCGAAACCGAGGTCACGAACCCGGAACCGGCAGCCAGGGGTCAAAAGGCGAACTGAGCAAGGGCTAACCCACGGTGCAGATTGGCTGCACATCTACGAGTTACGAGTCCGAAATTTCTGCACGCGCCCGGAAACATTTACACTCCGCGCCGCGCAAGCTTCCCTCTTCCGTGGGTCAAGGCGTTGGCTTACAGCAAGTTACGAATCCGTTATTGTGGCAACCCAAATGCATACCTCATCAAATCCGGCATCGAGCACGATTCGTCCGAAGGCGTACCAGCCAGATTTGTGGCGCGCCAACCTCCGGGCCGGCAAGGAGGATTCGGGTGGATTTTGGTCATGTACGCGAGGAAATAATTTTCATGTGGCGGGAAAAGAAATCTCCGGCGTCAGGAGCGGCGCAGTATGTGCCCGTAATTCTGCCGCCTGAAAAACCCATCGAGGAAAAACCCATGGTGGATTCATCCAAATCGTATTTGTCATCTTCGCCAGCTTTAAGCGACTCCGGCCGCACGTTGCTGGGCCGCTCGCTGGTTTTCAAGGGGGATCTTTCGGGCAACGAGGACCTTGTCATAGCGGGGCAATTCGAAGGCACGCTCAATGTGCAAGGCCATTGCGTGACCGTCGGGCCGGAAGGCAAGGTGAAGGCCGATATTCAGGCAACGCGCGTGGTCATCCACGGCTCCGTTCACGGAAACATCTCCGTGCGCGAGCGCCTGGAGATCCACAAGACCGGCCACGTGGTGGGTGACTTGCTCGCCCCCGGAATCTCCATCGAGGATGGCGCATATTTCAAGGGCAAAATCGAAATCATCCGCGACGGAGAACAGGAATCCCCCAAGAGCTACATCCCACTACACGCGGAAACCACGGCTTAGCCCTTCGGGCTGGCCAGCCGGAAATATTTGCGCTTTGATCCCCTCAAGCAGACTCAGGGACCGCGGGCGAGGGCGTTCCCAGCATCACGCCCACTTCCACACCCCGGTTCACATTCAGGATTTTCGCGGCTGAACCCCGGTTAGTGCAAACTTCCAAATAACCGTTGCTGCCCACGATGGCGAACAACTCCGAAGGCTTGCCCATGGAGTAAGCCAGGTTCAGCTTGGTGATTTCCTGCTGGTTGATGATGATCTTAAAGGAAGGCGGGTTCTCGGCAAAAAGTTGGGGAAGGTCTTCCGGCAGAAGATTGGTGATGATGTTGCCGAATTTGTCGATTTTCAGGACAATGCCCTTAATCAGGTTGTCGCCGACTCTCTTGGGGCGGGGCGACGTGAATTTTGTGAAGTCAGTAATGGGATCGCCGAATTTATCCACTTCCACCCACTTGCTCAGCCAGGCAGCCACAGGAGCAAAAATGTCTCGCCCCTGAAATGTGGCGCTCACGGGGTTGAGAAAGTAATGGTCTGAGGTGATGTGCCGCACCTCAACATTCTCCTCGCGTTCATAAATCAGCGACAAGACGCCATTATCCGGCGCCACGAATTTGTAATTCATACTGCGCGCAAGCAAGGGGCGGCGCGACGTTCCAACCCCGGGATCGACCACCACCATGTGGATTGTATCCGCGGGAAAGAAACGGTAACTCTGCGCCAGCGTGAAGGCTCCGTCAAAGATGTCGTAGGAGGCCACCTTGTGCGAGATATCCACGATTTCAACATCGGGGTTGATTCCGTAGATTACCCCTTTTATGGTTCCGACAAAATGGTCGACTGTGTCAAAATCCGTGATGAGGGTGATAATCGGCTTGCGCGCCAAGGTTTTCTCCTGTTCTTTGCATCTCCTAGGGTGAGCCGTAGGGAAGGTAGCGAAAACCCCCAATCGTTGTCAAGCGAAGTGGCCCGATCGTAGTGGATCAATTTGAATTCCGTAGGGGCAGGGCTTGTCCCTGCCCTTCAGTCCAGCGACATCGGGCAGGGCACCCGCAAGGGGTGCCCCTATGCCGGAATTTCAAACTGACCCACTACCGGCCCGACCGGCGGATCTTGGATGAACGAGCCGACTTCCGCCACCTTGGCAATCTCCCGATCGCCCGCCTTCTGCTCTTCAGCTAATGCGCTGCACGCGGGCGAGATGGGTAAAGTCGCAATGCGAATCCAGCTCCATGGCGCGCAGCAACGCGCGCACGGCGTTATCAACCTCTCCAAGCTCCATGAAGCAGAGCCCCAGCGCCTGATGAACGAACGCGTCGCCGACACGGTAGGTCAAGGCTTCTTCGTAAGCTGCCTGCGCGCCCACCCAGTTCTTGAATTGAACACACTGAAATCCTCGCTCGCAAGCCGCCGCCCAGGGCTGAAGTTCCGGAGTGATCTCCATCGCGAGCGGCATCTCGCGCTGCAAATCCCGCAACCGCCGCCCCGCCTCCGGCAAGTTATCGCGTGCGGGAGAATTTTCAAAAACCGCGACGGAGAGAACCAATTCACGCAGGGAACGGTTCAAATCCTCGTGCGACGGGTTCTGCGAATAAAGCAGGCTCAGCCCCGTGCGATAATGCTCGCGGCTCTCGATGAGCGATTCCACCTTCATCAGGAATTCTTCTGCCTTGGCGTGGTGCGGGTCGAGTTCGAGCGCCCGGCGGTAACAGGCCGCCGCGCGGTCCAGTTGGCCGAGGCTTCCCGAGGCGTTGCCGAGCAGATAATGCGCCTCGGCATCCTCGGGTGCAGCCTGCACCGCGCGCGACAGCGCCTCAACCGCGTCGGAGGGCCGCTGCGTTTCAAGGTAGCAAACGCCAAGCTGGCTCCAGGCGCGGGCATTGGCGGAGTCCTCCACCACTAGGCCCTCAAGCAAGCTGATCGCCGCGGGAAAGTCCGCCTGCCCGAGAGCTTCCAGGGCGCGCGCCAGCCGGTCTTCCGAATCCAGATTCGTCACTTCTTTTCCAATCCCGCCCGGTCACTTCCTGAAGATGTCACGGAATTGCTGCGCACTGAGTGGCGGTGTCTGCGCCGTGCGCAGATTCTCGGCGACGTGTTCGCGCCGGCTCATTCCTACCAGCGCCGCGGCGATGCCGGGCGTCGAGCGCACAAACTGAATGGCCCTTTGCGCGTCCTTTTCGAGGCCTGGAAACCACGTGTGAGTTTCCTCGGGCAAACCCTCCGTCAATCGCTGCTGAAGCAGGCTGGCGCTGGCGAATACCAGCATGCCGTGGTCGCGCGCCACCTGCAAGACCGGCACGGCCTTGCCGTCAACGCGCTGCGTAGGCGAAGAAACCGCCTCCGGCATGGCCAGATTGTAAGGAAGCTGGATGGCGCGGAAATGATGCTCCTTGCCGCCCACCTCTTCCGCCGCGCGCAGCAATTCATGGAGTGAAAGCGCCTCGCGCGAGTCGGGCTGCACGCGGTAGCCGTTCCATGTGGCTGTGCCGTACCGGCGTATCTTGCCGTCCGCCGCGGCTTTCTCCAGCGCCGCAAAGGCGGCGCGCGCCCGCCGGTCAAACTCCTGGCGAGTCACATGCGACAACTGGGTTTCCGGATTATGCAAATAATAAACATCCAGCGCTTCGACGCCAAGGTTCCGCCTGCTCACTTCGATTTGATTTTCGAGGTATTTCGGCGTCATGACGTGGCAGCCCGCCACCACCTCCTCCGGGCGAAAAAGGCCGGGCTCAATCAGCGTGCGTTGGAAATATTCCGAAGGATCGGCAGGTTCGCTGCCGTCGAAATTCAGGAAGCTGCCTTTGGTGGCAATCAAGACCTCATCGCGCTGCACCTTGCCCGCGGAAACGGCTTCGCGCAATGCCTGGCCAACGGCGCGTTCGCTGCGCTGGTGACGATAATTTATCGCAGTGTCAATGACGTTGATTCCGCCCTCAAGAGCGTCAGCGACCGCCTCACGATAAAGCCCGTCAAATGCGGCAGTGGGGTCGCCCAGGTAGGTACCGATGCCGATCGAGGAGAGCCAAAGCCCCTGGAACTCGCGAAAATGGCCGGGCAGCTTCGCCTCAAAACGCCGGCGATAGCGCTCCGTGCCATCGGATGTGGCGTGTCCGGGCGTCAGCATGAACGGGGAATCCTCAATTGACATTAACATGAAACTGAAAACTAGAAACCGGAAACT
>JASHSC010000395.1 GCA_030036915.1 Terriglobia bacterium | reverse complement strand
TTTGAAACGATGTACGTCAATCAAAAGCCCACCTACATGTCGATGTTTTATCCTGCTCAGGGCTTGCTGCTGGCTCTGGGTCAGGTGGTCGCAGGTTGTCCATGGATGGGGTCCTGGTTGGCGGCGGGCGGCATGTGTGCAGCCATCTGCTGGATGCTCCAGGGCTGGCTGCCCGCGGGGTGGGCTCTTCTGGGCGGGCTACTTGCCGTGATGCGACTCGGGACTTTTACTTATTGGGTGAACAGCTACTCGGGTGGATCGCTCGCGGCAATTGGCGGGGCGCTCGTTCTCGGCGCCCTGCCCCGAATCAAACGCTACAAGAGGGTGCGGGATGCCTTGCTCGTGGGGTTGGGATTTGCCATCCTCGGCAACACGCGCCCCTACGAAAGCCTCTGGTTTGGTCTTCCCATCGCTGTGGCAATGCTGATGTGGGTGCTGGGAAAGAAGCACCCGCCCTTTCGGCAATCAATCCCTCGAGTTGTACTTCCCATCGGCCTGGTTTTGGCAGGGACGCTGGCATGCATGGCCTATTTCTTCTGGCGCGTAACCGGAAGCCCGTTCCGCACGCCCTTTCAGGTGAACATCGCGACTTACTACTGCGTCCCTTACTTTCCCTGGCAGCCTCTCAACTTTCATCACGAGTATCACCATCTGGTGCTGAAGCAATTCTTCGCGGATAGCTGGCAACTGTACCTTTACCATCGAGCGCGCCGCGCGCCCTTTGCAGTATTGGGATCAAAGATTTCGAGCCTTTGCATTTTCTTTCTTGGACCGCTGCTGGGCCTTCCGCTGGTCATCATGCTGGCCAGCAACCCGAGGCAATTCTTCGCGAAGGCAACCACCGGGAAAACGGGTTTTCTGGTGTTGGTTTGCGCGGTGGCTTTCTTCGGACTTGCGCTCCCGATCTATTTCATCCCCCATTATGCGGCCCCGATTACCGCGGCCATCTATGCGCTGGTGCTTGAATCCATGCGGTACCTTCGTTTGTGGAGTTGGCGCGGAAAGCGCGCGGGGTTGGCGATCGTGCGGGCTATTCCAATTATCTGCGTCATCCTGTTTGCGGTTCGCGCCTTCGCGCCCCAATTGCACATTCCTACTCCCACAAATCGAGATAACGATTGGGCTGGAGAACAAGCCCATAATGTAGATCGTGCGCGCGCGCTGAAGCAATTGGAGGCGCTCCCGGGAAACCAACTTGTCATCGTGCGCTACAACCAGTATCACGAATCGGATAACGAGTGGGTGTATAACCTGGCGGATATCGACGGAGCCAAAGTAGTCTGGGCGCGCGACATGGGCGACGCGGAGAATGCTGAGCTCATCCATTACTTTTCGAATCGACGCGTTTGGCTCGCGGAGTCTGACCTTGCTCCTCCGCGCTTGTACCCCTATCCTCTTCCGGAAGATCAAAGTTCCCCGACACGAGGCCAGCCGTGAGGACCGTCGCCCGGATCATGGAGAATACCCTTGTCTATCGCCTCTGGCAGGCGCCCTTTGCCCACAAGAAATTCGCCCCCATCCTGGCTCACAATGACTTGAGCCGCGCACGGCGCGTGTTGGATGTGGGCTGCGGACCCGGAACGAATACGCAGCGCTTTGCCCACGCACAATATCTCGGCGTCGATTGCAACCTGCGCTATCTCCAGGATGCCCGCCGACGACATGGGAAGGAATTCGTCGCCGCGGATGCCACGCGCTTGGGAATCGCGGCGGGCGCGCGATTTGATTTCATTCTGGTCAACAGTTTTCTTCATCATGTGGACACACCCAGCGTCCGGAGCCTTCTCGCGCAGCTTGCCGACCTGCTCACGGAAGATGGACACGTGCATATCCTGGATCTGGTGTTGCCGACCCGCACTTCGATCGCTCGATTTCTCGCGATTCACGATCGAGGTGAATTTCCGCGGCCACTGGAACAGTGGGAAGGGATCTTCAGTGAA
Source organism: Terriglobia bacterium (assembly GCA_030036915.1). GTDB lineage: Bacteria > Acidobacteriota > Terriglobia > UBA7540 > UBA7540 > Bog-366. The sequence continues at coordinate 3,217 of JASHSC010000395.1, read as the reverse complement.
TCGTTTGTCGCCGAAGTCTTTGTGCCTTATCCTCTCACGGGCTTGGGAGCGACCTTGTGGGAAATGGTCTACTTCAAGGGGAGGCGGAGGAGATGAGTTTGCCATTTCGTTTATCAGTTGCCGTCCCGGTCTATAACGAAGAAAGTGTACTACCGGAATTCCTGCGGCGGACTCGCGCGGTCATCGATGCCGTGCCAGGCGGCCCGCACGAAATGGTCCTCGTCGATGACGGCAGCGTTGATCACACGTGGGCGCTTCTGGAAGATGCCGCGGCCGCCGATCCCCGGTTGGTGGTCGTGGCACTTTCCCGGAATTTTGGCCACCAACCTGCCCTCACCGCCGCGCTTGATCATTGCTCGGGCGATGCGGTGGTGGTGATGGACGCCGACCTTCAGGACGTTCCCGAAGCTATTCCACTCTTCGTCGAGAAATTCCAGCAAGGCTACGACGTTGTGTATGCCACGCGTGCCAGTCGAAAGGAAGCGTGGTGGCTGAAGCTCTCCTACTTCCTCTTTTACCGCCTTCTGGCCATGCTCTCCGAGATGAGGCTGCCGCTCGATGCAGGCGATTTCGCCTTACTATCCCGCCGCGTGGTGGAGCAGCTTCGGCGCCTGCCCGAACATCATCGTTATCTGCGCGGTCTGCGCAGTTGGGTAGGATTCCGTCAGATCGGCATCCCGGTCGACCGGGCCGAGCGGCACTCCGGAAAGAGCAAGTACAGCCTTCGGAAGCTGATCCGATTGGCCTCCGACGGGATTTTCGCCTTTTCCATCGTGCCCCTGCGCGCCGCCATCCTCACGGGCGCGTTGGCCACCGCTCTTTCGGTTTTATTCGCCATCTATTCGGTCTATGCGCGCCTGTTTCTGAAGCGATCTCCTCAAGGATTCACGGCCTTGGTCTTGCTGATCACCTTCCTCTCCGGCATTTTGCTGTTCTTCATGGGAATCATCGGTGAATATGTTGGGCGACTCTACGAAGAGGTGAAAGCGCGCCCGCTTTATATCGTTGGCAAAACCGTCGGATGGCCTCCTTCGCGCTCGCCTGCCTTGCCCAACACCGAGCTCGCCACTGAGCCTATTGAAGCCTCCGGAAGTGCTGCCCAGCTTAAAAACAAGATCCGATAGGGAGCCGGAATCCGACCGTGCGCGACGATTACCTTGAACGCTATCGCGACCTTTACCAGCACCACTGGTGGTGGCGAGCTCGCGAGAGATTGATCCTGAAATCCCTGCGCGCACACGAGCCCCCCGATGGATGGAAGGCAATTCTGGATGTCGGCTGCGGCGACGGTTTGTTCTTCGACCAACTGCTCTCATTTGGAGAGGTGGAAGGCGTGGAACCTTCCGCAGCATTGCTCAGCGAAAATGGTCCACACCGTTCGCGCATCCATGTCTGCCCGTTTGACGAGAATTTTCAACCGCACAAGGAATTCCAACTTATTCTGATGCTCGATGTTTTGGAGCATCTTTCGGATCCCGCCGCCGCCCTGCGCCGCGCCTTGGCCCTTCTCGCCCCCGACGGAATGTTGCTCATAACCGTGCCCGCTTTCAAAGCCCTGTGGACGAATCACGATGTGGTAAACGGCCACGTAACACGTTACACTCGCCAAACCTTTCGCGAAGTGGCCCGGCAAGCTGGCCTGTCCATCCAGGCGGAGCATTACTTCTTCCAATGGCTTTTTCCGCTCAAGCTCGCCACAGGAATAATGGAACGCGCTTTGGGCACCCCGCCTCGACCGGCAAACGTTCCGCCGCCGTGGCTCAACAAGCCGCCCTATTGGCTCTCCCGGCTTGAACAGTACACCTGGGGCGCCCTTCCCTGGCCCTTTGGCAGCTCTTTGATGGTGTGGGGAAGTAAGCCCGGCAAAGACGAGCGATTCGCAAATTCCTAAACTCCAATCTGCCGGCACGCCGCGGACCAATGACGAAGATTATTTGTAGTTGAACGAAGAAAGGCGGCAATTTCTGCCGGACACCATGAGGGTAAGCGCGGCGTGGCCTCCGCCTCCAGAAATTCCGAGAGCTCCAGCACTCTTTCGGTCATGCTGCCACCTGTGGGCTTGAATGAACTGCGCAGAATCTCCAGCAACCAGTCGGTAAGGATCATGCCCCAGTATTCGAAGCGCAGGTCGTCCACGTAGTCGTGGGGATTCCGCCGGTGATGGACCAGGGGACGGCCGAACGCTGCATGGTACTTGGTACCGCGCATGAGGCTGAGCAGAAAATATCCTCCCCAGATGTCGCCGTAGCGGTCGAGTTTCCCGCCGGGAACAGGCCACGCCATGGTTACGAACACAAACGCCGGAATCAGTTCCCGCACCACGCTCGTGTTTTGGGTATTGACCGGCGACCAAATGGATTGTTCCAGAACCAGGGTTTCCGGACCGCGATATCCTGTGCCGCGGACTTTTCCGTTGAGCCAGGTGGTGGCATCGACGTCCGGTTCTTCCAGCCAAAGACCTTCTCTCACTCCAATCGCCGCGTTCGAGGGCGGCGCCACCATCACGGGCTCATTCACCTTCCCGCGCAGGCGGAAAGGATAACCTCGTGGGAACACCTGCCGCCGAGGCTCGAAATCCAGGTACTCGCAAATATTGTGAAATCCTCGCTCTTCCCGCAGCACCGGCTGCCGCCATTCACTTCCGGTCTTCAGGTGGCAGCCCACGAAATCATCATCGGCCGGGAAATTATCGTCGTCGATGGAAATCATAACCTCGCAGCCGTCCTCCAGCGCCTTCAAATAACCGAATACCCTTCTCCCATCGGTGTTGTAAGGAATCAGCGGATAGAGAGTCAGGCGCTTTCCCCATTCATCCTGTTCTTCGATATCCAAGTACGCGGTTTCGAGCCCGCGGGCGGAAACTTCCGCTGCGAGGCCACGCGCGCTGGACGGTGTTTTCTTGTCACCCACAACCCAAACCTTAACCTCGTCCAAATGTCCGTGGCGATTTATGTTCTCGTAGAGATCGTGCAGAATGTCCGGCGGATGAATCGTGGTGAACACAATATGGCAACGTTTCTTCACGCTGCGGCTCCTGGAGTTGGTTTGGCGGCGCGAACGGGAGCCAAGAAAATTTTGAATCCCATTTTGACATAGCGAAAATTCCTGAAAAACGTGTTGACGCTGCGGCCTTCCCTTCGCCCCACCCAGACTGTGGGAACCTGTTCGAGGCGGTAGCCTTGCTTGAGGGGCTTAACGGTTGTCTCGATGCAGATTT
>JASHSC010000394.1 GCA_030036915.1 Terriglobia bacterium | reverse complement strand
TCATTCCGTCCGCAGGAATGTAGATGTCCTGGTCTGTCCCGGCCAGTGGTACATCGGGCACCACAAATCCGTAGCCGTCGCGATGGCCGATCAGGCGGCCGGTGACGATGTTCGCGCCGCGCGCCCTGTTGAAGCCGGGAGTCGGGAGTCGGGAATCGGGAATCGCTGGAATCCCCTGGAGTGAGTGGCGAGTCGATTCCTTCGCCAGCGCAAAATGGTTCTTCTTCAGATAAACAATGCGATGCTGGCGGGAAAGAGTTTTGAGGGCGTTCTTAAGATCGCGCGCCCGGCTCGACCGCAGACCGAGCGCCACCACCAGCTCGCGAAGACGAAACGTCTTGCCGGGTGTGCGCTCGAAAATCTTCAAAATTTCCTGAGTCGAGGGAAGTTCAGGCATGGGGATTTATCGCCTTTGCACGCCAAACCAATGTATCCATAAAAAGCAGCGCGGCGGCCGAAGCCGCCGCGTAGTGTTCGTAAATTCCCATTCTAGCAAGAACTGTCAAGGTCCGTCAGAAGCTGATCTTCGCTCCGAACTGAAGCTGCCGCGTCCAGAATTCGTAAGTGTTGTTCGCGGCGATCACCGACTGGAACGGCTGGTAGGTCTCGAGGCAGGGAGTGGCCGCAGCACAAGTGTCCTTGTTCCCGGCCGAATCAGTGACCGAGCCCGAAGTTGCAATGCTATACGCCTCGGTGGTTTCGCCGGACGAGCCGCCTTGGACGTTATAGTGGTTGAAGAGGTTGTACGCCTCCGCAAACAACTCAATCTTGACCCTTTCCTTGATGGGAATGGTCTTGGCAATGCGGACGTCAAGGTCCTGGGAAGGAGGCACCCTATAATTGTCACGAAGTGGAATTCGGAAAGTGCCGTCCGAGCCATTTACGCCGCCGCCGTTGGAGAGTATACCCGGGGCGTTTTTGCTGATGGTTGCCGAATAGGGAAGGCCGTCCTGCGCGGCAAAAATGGGCGCAATCTCCCATCCGTCGGTCAAGTAGCGGGCGCGGCCCTTTACATGCCAGGGCGAGTTGCCGACGATATAGATGCTGAGGCGCCGGGGAACATCCAGGTACGAGTTGCCGTAGTCTGCCTGCATGTTGTTGGGGTAGAGCATATTGAATCCGCTCGACGCGGTAATCGTGGTGCTGGTGATCGTGCTGGAATCATAGTCCAGCGCGTGCGCCCAGGTGAAGTTGGCGTCGAACTGAATGGAATGGCTGAGCCGGTGCTTGCCTTCCACGACAAACGCATTGTAATTGCTGCTGACTCCGAAGAGGTCGATCATCTGCGCGAAATTGGGGTTGGGCCGGCAGGCATAGAAGGGAGTGTTGTAAGTCGGACCCGCGAGCGGTCCGCCGGCCTGCACAAAATAAGTGAGAGAGCCACCGCTGCCGGCGCAGTTGGGGGCCGCGGCGGTGCCGGAATTGATTCCCGCATCCATATTGTCATCGGTAATCTGAGGGAGCATGTGCCCAAAACTCCCCATGTAGGCCAAGGACAAAACGGTGTTCCAGCCCACATTTCGCTCGATCGAGAAATCGGCTTCGTCGATCTCCGGGTTGTGATAGTGCGGGTTGAAGTACATGATGGCCGGAACCGGCGTCGTGGCAGTGGTGGTGGTGCCGTTGCCGGAGGGGAGTGCGGTCAGAATCTTCGGGAAGATTCCCAGTCCGGTGTCCGGGCTTGAGAAGACCGGGGTCTTATAGGTGGAGCTGCTGGTGCTATAGCTGAACGAAGGCTGGCCTGTTACCTCGTTGTTTTCGATCAGGCCGCTCTGCGTAAACACGCTGAAGATCTGGGCATTCATGATTCGGCCGTAGTAAATTCCGAACCCGCCGCGAACGGCGGTTTTGCCGTCGCCCGTCGCGTCCCACGCAAAGCCGAAGCGCGGCCCAAAGTTCTTCTTGTAATTGGGCACCTGCTCGGTTGCGGGAACAAGGGGATTGGGGAAAAAGGGCGCAGGAAGGTGCTCATATTCCCAGCGGAGTCCCATGGACAGGGACAAGCGCGGCAATACCTTCCAGTCATCCTGGAGGAAAAACGCCAGATCGTCCGTGGGAATGTTGAAGGACAAGGTGCCGAAGCCCTGCGTGAAACCCGAATAGAAGGAATTGCAGGGGGCGTTTGAGCACGCGGCCACCGCCGGGGAGTAAATGTCCTCGAGGAGGTTCCCGATTCCCGCGCTGTAGGTGAACTCGCCGTTTTGATTGAAGATATTGCTGATCAAATCGTTGACGTGACTGAAGTCTCCGCCGAACTTAAGGGTGTGATTACCGTGCGACCAAGTCACGGTATCGGTGGCCTGGTTGCGAAGTTCGCGCGGGTAATCGTAGCGCAAATCGTAGTACTCTGTTCCGGCATTGAGTGCGCCATAGGCGCTGAGGTTGACGTACGTTGCGACGCCAAAGGGGTTGGTGTATGTCGTCCAGGAAGGCCACGTGGTGGAGCCCGCTGTGGTGGTGTAAAGCTCATTGACTTCCCAGGGGTCGAGGGGAGGAGCGGATTCCCACTCAAAGTCCATGCCCGCCTGGTACCGGAACTCGTTCGAGATGTTGGGAGTGATGAAGCTGTCCAGCTTGGCCACGCCCCAGGTATCGGAAACATTGTCATCGCCCATGGCGGCTCCCACGCTGTAGTTGTTGGCCACCTGGGTCTGAACGCCGTAGGGTGAAATCCAGCGCATGCGATTGAGTTCAACAGAAGCCCGGTTCTTCTCGTTGATCTGGTAATCAAGTTTGGGGAATATGATGTTCTGCTTGCCGGTACGAGGGGTCGTACCCAGATTGTTGCTGGTGAAACTATTCAAGCCGGTGGTGTAGTCCGTCACGCCCGTGGCATAGGAAGCCGGGGTGGCGCTGCCCTCCACAACAATTCCGGCAATCGCGCAAGCAGCTTCGGTGGCCGTATAAACGTTGGAGTTTCCACCGTAAACACCGGCGCTGCTACTGTTGACATTCGCCGAGAGCAGCCCATAAGTGGTATTGCTGGCGGCGGTACACGTCCCTCCCGCGCCGGCAAGAGTGGCGGGTGAAATCGGCAAGGCAAAATATTCAGCGGGGTTGCTCACCACCGAGTCTCCCGGGAATTTTCGATAAAAATTATCGTAGGCGACGAACAGGAACAGCTTGTCCTTCACAATCGGCCCGCCGATTGATCCGGCCTCGATATCCCAATAATCCTGAGGCTTGGTGGGATAGGTAGCCGCCGCGCCGGTGGAAGTGAGCTCGGTGATCGTGGTTAAGGGATTGCGCGCCGCCCAGTTATTTTCGCGGTTTTTCCAGGAAGCATCGCCGTGCCAGTTGTTGGTGCCGCTCTTGGTGACGGTATTCACCACACCGCCGGCGGCCCGGCCATATTCGGCGGAGTAATTCGAGGTGTTCACCTGGAATTCCTGCACGGCTTCTTCGCTGTCAGAGTAGCTGATGCGCGTGCGGCCGCGCTGCTCGGAGAAGAACGCTTGATTGTCATCCGCGCCGTCCACGGTTACATTGTTGAACAGTGTGCTCACGCCCCGGAAGCTGAGAAGTCCATAGCCGTTGGCGTCCTGCACGACGCCAGGGGTAAGCTGCGAGAAAGCTGACCAACGCGCGCGCTGGATGGGCAGGTTGGCGATGGCCGTCTGGTTGAGCGTGCTCGTGAGGTCCGCCGAGGTGGTATTCACCTGCGGCGCTGCGCCGGTAATGGTGACGGATTGCGTGGTCGCGCCGACCGTCATGTGAGGCGAAACGTTGGTGACGCTTCCCACCGTTACCACCACTTCTTTGGCGATGAATTCCTCGAATCCCTTGGCGGTAAAGGTGATGGTGTAAGTGGTCGGCGTCAATTTGACGGCCTTATAAAATCCTGACGCATCGGTGGTCACGGTTTGCTCAAGGTTGGTTCCATTATTGTGGACGACCACCGTGGCTCCCGGCACCACAGCGCCGGTCTGGTCATACACCGTTCCGCTGATGGCACCGTCTGTGGTGGATTGGCCCCGGGCGGTGGAAACCAGGCTGAGGCTGACCCCAAATGCCGCAAAGGCTAGAAACAGATTCGCAAACCATCTGTGTGAATATCTGATGTTCATGCCCTCACCATTCCTTTTCGGTCGAATTTTGGCCGGGAGCGCCTCCCGGTCCGCCCAGGGACGGAATTCCTACTTTAGGCTGACTTAAAATCACCCGCAAAACCAAGTCCAAAATACCTATGGGAAAAACCTTACCAAGGGCTTGATTCTAAACCGGTAAATTCCCGCCTTTGCGGCATAGTCCCATCCACTATGAGAAATAGTAGAAAGATTCCGATTCTCCGTAGCACAGCGCCCCGGTAAGAATCGTGTGTTCCGCCAGAGTTTACTATTCATTTCGTGATGGCTGCCGTTTTCCCTTCGAAAGATCAATCAAAGGAAACGGACGGTCAGCCTCGCGGATGGAGATCCTTCATGTCCCGCTGGTTTCCAGCGGATTTTCACGCACCTATTGCGTCAATTAACCCACGACAGATGCAAGCAGCCGAGAATGTCACAGTTCCTTTGTTTTCATATACATTCCGGCTTCGTTCACAGCTTTTTGTTTTTTTGACTGTCCTCTTCGGTCACCCAACTCTGCTATTGCTATACTATGCTGAAAATATTAGAGTTATTAGCATAGGCCTTGTGGCCCACTGATCCCCCACCTCGTTAATTAGATCGAGGAGTCGCAAGCCTCTGATACTTGATTTCACGTCTGTCCCGGTACTATTAAGCAACTATATTTCCATTCCTTATTTCCCGTAGCCGGCGGAGCGAATGGCCGCCGGACGGAAGGGCTGATCACTAGAACAACAGGTGTATGCTCAGTTGCAAAAAGCGCGGGCTGCCGATCGTGTGCTGAATTTGCCCGAGGCTGCCCCGGGGAGGGATAGTGGGCGGCCCGTAGTAGTCACCACCAGCCCCAAAGAACTCCACATCGTTGCTAGGCGTGTCAAAATCAGGGTGGTTGAAGATATTGAACGCGTCGGCCTCGAAGCGCAGGTTGA
>JASHSC010000393.1 GCA_030036915.1 Terriglobia bacterium | reverse complement strand
GCTTGCCGCTGGCCGGATCCATCAGCCGCACTTCCTGATAGCCGCCCACGGCGAGCAGCTTGCCGTCCGGAGAAAATTTTATCGAGGCCACGGGCGAGACCACGGCCACTTGCGGCGCGATTTCGGGAACCGCCAGCGGCGCAAGCGCTTTGGTGGCTTCACCGGGAGCGGGTCCGAGCGCGCCGCCTGCAATCCAGACCTTCAACGTGGCGATGTCCGCCGCGGGCAGGGGGTCGGAATTAAAGGGCATGCGCGGCTGGATTTGTCCCTCGAGCATCTTAATCATGCGGCTGTCATCCGCCTTGCCAGGGACAATGACTGCTCCATGCGCGCCGCCTTTCATCAGGGCATCGTAGCTTTCCATCACCAGCCCGCCCATTTTGCTGGCGCTTGAGTGGCAGGCCAGGCAATTTTTTTCGAGGATGGGCGCGACGTCGGTGTTGAAAGTAGGAGTGGAATCCGCGTGAACGCGAAGGGAGGAGCCACCAAGACACCAGGACGCCAGGATAAGAAGAGAACCAACACCGGCAAAGCGAAGGGTGGAAAACATTCGCTGCTTAGAGGCTGTTTCGGATTGCGGTGTGCGGCATTTTCCTTGAGGAGTCATCTTTCGCGCGTTCGTCGTGATCTTCAGCATCGGGGGTGGCCTGAATCCAATTCCGAATTCCACACCCTGGCTTTGGTTGGCAAATCCCAACCATCCTGGCCCTGCTTGCTGTTCTCTGCTCCGTGGTTCCTATTCACTATCCCTAATGATTGAACATGAACTCTTCGCTTGTCAGCATGGCCCATGACAGGTCGTTCAGTGCGGCGCGGCGGTCGGCTTCAGGAGATTGCCCCGGCTGATTCTCTGCGGATTTAAGACCATTCACCAATGCATTCCGCTCGCTGTCCTTCGGGTGGCGGCTGAACGAGGCAAGGTAGAGGTAATCGACAATCTGATCATCGGTGAACCCGAGCTTCACCAGCATGCCGACTGAGCTATTGGAAGCGCGCAACTTGTTATTCAGAGTATCGCCGTTGAAAATGTGCAGCGCCTGGGTGACCGTAGGTACGGAAGTGCGCTCACTCTCGCGCGACTGGGCACGCACGGGCCGGCCGAAGGCCGAAAGGAAGTAGGAACTCACGGCCGTGTCGGGCAATTGCAGGGCGCGCGTTCCAACCGGATACCCATCAAACTTCTCCGGCACCTTGGTGACCTGGGAATATGCGTCCAGCAGCACTTCTGCGGGCAGGCGCTTGATGAGGTAATGCGACCCGAACTGGTCGTCGGCGGCATTCTCCTTGAGCGGCGTCGAAGAAGCCTGGTAGGTGGCCGACTGCATGATGGTGCGAATCATGTGGTCAATATCAAAATTGTGAGCGACAAAATCCTTCACCAGGTCGGTCATCAGCTTGTCATTGGTGGCCGGATTGGTGTCCCGGAGGTCTTCCACAGGCTCCACCAGCCCGCGGCCCATGAAGTTGCGCCAGATGCGATTCACCATGTTCCGCGCGAAGTAGGGATTCTCCGGCGAGGTGAGCCACTTGGCAAAATAGATCCTCGTGTCGCCCGGAGTGCTTTCGGGCAAGGCGCTCGCGTCGAGGGGTTTGGGGGGCAGAACGGTCATGAAACGGTCATCCGTGAAATCGCCTGTGGATGCAGAATAGACGGTGACGTCGTTCAGAATCGGCCCGATGCCCGGCCGCGAGCTCTGGTTCGAGTAAGTCTTCAGCCGCACGCGCGCAAACAGATTCGCCATGCCGTAGTAATCTTTCTGCGTCCACTTGGCGAGCGGGTGATTGTGGCAATGCGCGCAGGTAATGGTGATCCCCAGGAACGACTGCGTCATGTTCTCCGTGGTATCGAGCGGATCGCGGTGAACCACCCAGTAATTGGCCGCACCGTTTTCAATGGTGTTGCCCGTGGCGGTCACGATTTCATACACAAATTGGTTCCACGGCTTGTTGGCAGCTACACTGTCGCGAATCCAGTCGTAGTAGCTCCACATTTCCTCATTGGAGAGGCGGTTGCTCGTTACCAGCAGCATGTCCGACCACTTATAGGCCCAGTAATCTACAAACTCGGGCCGCTTCATGAGAGCGTCAATCAGGCGGTCGCGCTTGTCCGGCGCCGGGTCTTTAAGGAATTGATCGACTTCGGCAGGAGTAGGCAGAATGCCCGCCGCATCGAGATAGGCGCGCCGAATAAATTCCGAGTCGCTGGCCGCCGGCGAAGGCGGAATGTGCAGAACTTCCAGGTGGCTCAGAATGTCGTCATCAATATAATTGTGGCGCGGGGTCTTCTTGAAGACAGCTTCTTCCAACTTGTAAGGATACGGGATGCGCAGGCGCGAAAATGTGACTTTGCTCTGGTACCACACCGTCACGGGCGCCTCGCCGAAGCTGTGCATCACGACATGGCCATAGTTGTCCACCGTGGCCACGCCTTCGTTGCCACTGTCGTACTTGGCCCAGCGCGTCACATCTTCCTTGCGGCCGTCGGTGAAGGTGGCGGTTACGATGAGTTGCTGCTCGGCGGAAGGACGCAGCGAAGCTTCCTGCGGGAACACGTCAATTTTCACCACGCGCGCGTCGGACTCCTGCGGCGCGGGCATGCCCTGGGCGATCCAGCCGGAAATGATTTGGTATTCGGGCGAACCCACCGCGAAGCGCTTGCCTCCGCCGTGGGGAATCGTGAGCGTGGGCTTAAGGAGAATCAAACTTTTGGCCGGCTCAATGCGCTCCGTGCGGCGAGCCAGGGCCTGGTGGGTCAGAGTAAGGTAGTCCGTTTCCGGATCGTACCCGCGCAGGGTCAGCTTGAAGCCATTCTTCCCCGCCGCCGCGCCGTGGCAGGGCCCGGAATTGCATCCCATCTTGGTCATCACGGGTAGAACGTCATTGCGGAAGCTCCACATCGCGGGGAGCGTAAAATTCTCGACGCTCATGGGAATGGAAGCACGGTGGCCCTTCACCACCGCCGTGATCGTCACTGTCCCGTTCCCCTCGGCCATCGCGAAGTCGTTAATGATTTTGGCGACCTTCGCATCGGACGACGCCAGCGTCGCCTGCGCG
>JASHSC010000392.1 GCA_030036915.1 Terriglobia bacterium | reverse complement strand
GTTCCCTGCTTCGAGGCCCTCGAGGTGAATCCCAAGCGCGCCTGGGCCGGCCTCTACGAAATGACGCCCGACCATTATCCCATCCTCGGCCTCGTGCCCGAAGTCCCCGGCTTCTACCTCGCCAACGGCTTCAGCGGCCACGGAGTAATGCACTCGCCCGCCACAGGAAAAGTGATGGCCGATTTGATTCTGCACGGCCATACTGATTTAATCGACGCCACGGCCCTGAACCTCGCCCGCTTTGCCGAGGGCCGTATGATCCATGAGAGTGCAGTACTGTAGGAGCGCAAATTAATCGAAAAGGAGTCTTTCGGGAAAAGGCTTATCGGACCCCGATGGCTTTGCGCTCGGTTGTAAACTCCCGCACCGGGCCTTACAATAGAAAGGTTGGAGTTATCGGCCGGAAGTAATCTATAGACCATGGGAAATTTCATCCAAGCCGCGTTAGGTAAGGTTGTCGGGACAAAGAACGAGCGCGAGTTGAAGCGACTGAGCGCGCGCGTGGAGGACATCAACGCTCTCGAACCCGAGATGCAGAAACTCGCCGACGAGGATTTTCCTCTGCGTACCGCCCAACTGAAAGAGCGCTTTGCCCAGAGCGCCACGCTGGACGAACTTCTTCCCGAAGCCTTTGCCCTTTGCCGCGAAGCGGGGCGGCGAACGCTGAACATGCGCCACTTTGACGTGCAGTTGATCGGCGGCATGGTACTGCACGAGGGTAAGATCGCGGAAATGAAGACAGGCGAAGGCAAAACGCTCGTCGCCACGCTACCCTGCTACCTCAACGCGCTGGAGGGGAAGGGCGTGCACGTGGTGACGGTGAATGATTACCTCGCCAAGCGCGACGCCGCGTGGATGGGACCCATCTACCGCCTGCTGGGGCTGAGCGTGGGAGTCATCGTCCACGATTTGAGCGACGACGAGCGCCGCGCCGCCTACGGTTGCGACCTCACTTACGGCACCAACAACGAGTTCGGCTTCGATTACCTGCGCGACAACATGAAGTTCGACCTGAAGGACTACGTGCAACGCCCTCACCACTTCGCGATCGTGGACGAAGTAGACTCCATCCTGATTGACGAGGCGCGCACACCGCTCATCATCTCCGGTTCCTCCGATGAAGCAACGGACAAATACATGCGCGTCGATAAGGTCATTCCCCACCTGGTCGACAAGGAGGATTACGAGGTTGATGAGAAGCGCCGCCAGGTTTCCCCCAACGATTCCGGAATCGCCAAGGCCGAAAAGCTCCTGGGACTTGAAAACCTCTATGACCCCGCCAACATCGAATTTAACCATCACTTCCAGCAGGCGCTGCGTGCGCATGCCCTTTTTAAGCGCGACCGTGATTACGTGGTGAAAGACGGTGAAGTCATTATCGTGGACGAATTCACCGGCCGCCTCATGCCCGGCCGACGCTGGAGCGACGGTTTGCACCAGGCCGTGGAGGCCAAGGAAGGCGTCAAGATCGAAAGCGAAAACCAGACCCTGGCCACCGTCACTTTCCAGAACTATTTCCGCATGTACAAGAAGCTGGCTGGGATGACGGGCACGGCGGAAACGGAAGCGGCGGAATTTGAGAAGATTTACAACCTCGATATCATCATCGTCCCCACCAATCGGACTTTGATTCGCCACGAATGGGCCGATGTTGTCTATCGCACCGAGCGTGAAAAATTCAATGCCGTAATCGAGGAGATCAAGGAATACCACCTGAGCGGCCAGCCGGTGTTGATGGGCAGCATCGCCATCGAAAAATCGGAGCGCCTGAGCGCCGCGCTGAAAAAGGCCGGAGTGCTGCCGGCGCGTTTGCAGGAGGCCGCCAAGTCGGCGGGCCTGGAAGGGCCGAAACTCCGGATCTGGATCGAGCGCCTGGCGCAAACTCCCCACCCTGCGCTCGATTGGCTAACGCAGACGGGAGTGGGTATCTCTATCGTCAAAGAAATGCTGGGCCAGAGCCGGTTCAAGACCATGGCAACGGGCGTCAACGGCACGCGACAGGCCTTTCTCGATGCCCTTTTGAAGCGCGCGCCTCATGAATATCCCTACAATGGGCTTCCTTCCGCAGATGAGTCGGTCCTTTCTGACCTGCTGTCGCTCGCCAATGACACCGACCCCAATTGCCTCCCGGTGCTGGATTGCCTGATCAGCATGCGATGCCGGCTGGACCGCGTTGTGGAAGTTCTGGGAATGAAGGAAGTCCGTCACAACGTGTTGAACGCCAAGCAGCATGAGCGCGAAGCGCTGATTGTGGCGCAAGCAGGGCGCGTGGGCGCCATCACCGTTTCCACCAACATGGCCGGCCGCGGCACGGACATCCTGCTAGGCGGCAATCCGGAAACCATGGCGCGGGAAGAATTCCGCAAATCTCCGGAAAAGTTTCGCGAACAGGGCATTAACCCCGAACCTCCTGAACGGCCGCCGGAAGGCTCCGATTCCATGATCTTTGGCAAGTACGTGGAAGACTACGCGGCTTGGAGAAAGCGGTGGGAGGAGTTCGTGGGCCGCTTCAAGTCCGTCACCGACATCGAGCATGACAGGGTGGTGGCGCTCGGGGGCCTGCATATCCTTGGAACCGAGCGGCATGAGGCCCGGCGTATCGATAACCAGTTGCGCGGGCGCGCCGGCCGCCAGGGTGATCCTGGTTCTTCGCGCTTTTACCTTTCGCTCGAAGACGACCTGCTGCGTATTTTCGCCGGCGAGCGTATTTCCGGCATCATGCACAAGCTGGGAATGGAAGAAGGCGTGCCCATCGTATCCCGGCTGATTTCGAAGCGCATCAAGGAAGCCCAAAAGGCCGTGGAGGCGCAGAACTTCGAATCGCGCAAGCACTTGCTGGAGTACGACGACGTGATGAACAAGCAGCGCGAAACCATTTACGGGCTGCGCCGCCAGTTGCTGGAAGGCAGCGACCAGAAGGAATTCGTCCTCTCCGCCGCCGACACCGTGGTGGAGTGGCTGGTGGACCAGTTCTGCCCCAAGGACCAGCACGCTGATCAATGGAACATCTCTGGCCTGCGCAAGGAATTCGGGGGAAGGTTCGGAATCGAGCTGAAGAACCGCGAGCTTCCCTACGACCCCCGGCGCCTCGGCGAGCTGAAGGACCAGCTCACGGAGTTGGTTCACGCCCACTACGACGAGCGCGAAAAGGTGTGGGGTGCGGAGCGCATGCGCCTGCACGAACGCATGGTGATGCTCCAGGTGGTCGATGCGCAGTGGAAGGACCACCTGCTCACCATGGACCACCTGAAGGAAGGCATCGGCTTGCGCGGTTACAGCCAGCGCGATCCCCTGGTGGAATACAAGCGCGAATCCTACGATCTCTTTGAGGCCATGTACGAGCGCGTGCAGGATGAAACCCTGCGCTACCTCTTCCTCATGCGCACGCCCGAGGAAGAAGAGGAAATGATCCGCCAATATCAGCAGCGCAAGCGGCGCGAACAGCGCGAGATGCAATTGATGGGCGCGGGTGCCGTGGAGAAGCCGCAGCAGGTGATTCGCCGGGAAAAAATCGGGCGGAACGATCCCTGTCCCTGTGGGAGCGGCAAGAAATATAAGAAGTGCCACGGTGCGAGTGGGGGCGGGGCCGAAGCAGCCGGCGCGGCGACGTCCAAAACGAAGGGTGGCGGGGCCGCGAGGCCAGGCCCGGCAGCCGAGGGATCGGCCAAAGCCTAGGCGGAAGCGAAAACCCGAGTGAAAGCCTCGAAATAGAGTTTTCGCACGGCGGGCGTCCTGCCCGCGCGTTACAAACGACAATTAAACGAGAGGCGCCATGAGCATCGAAGAACTTCACGAAATGGAAGAGCAAGCGGAGCACTCCTCGCACGATCCCTCGCTTCTGCCCGTCACTTTCACCATGGCCGTCCTGGCCGTGGTGCTGGCCGCCACCACGCTGATGGGGCATCGCGCCCATACGGAAGAGTTGCTATTTCAAAATAAGGCAACGGACCAATGGGCATATTATCAAGCCAAGAACATCCGCCAGCACA
>JASHSC010000391.1 GCA_030036915.1 Terriglobia bacterium | reverse complement strand
ATGGCGTGATCGTCCACAACGTCTTTGTCGATTCCGAAGGTCTCGCAGAGCAACCGCTCCGAAAGGCGATGGCGGCGGAGCACGCGCTGGGCGCGCGCTCCGCCGACCGGTGAAAACGTCAGCGCAGGGCCATCGAGGTGAATCAGCCCCGCCTGCGCCATCAGCAAAAAGGTCGCGCGGTTGGGGGCGAATTCCGGCAATGCGTCGGGGTCCACGACGCTGCGGCCCGTGTCTTCCTGCGCGTGGATGACGGCCTTTAACAGGTCGTCGATCAATTCCTCTTCGTGTTTGGGCGAAACGGAAACTTCCGTCAGGCGGCCGTGGTGCAGTTCGATACGGCGCTCGGCCATGCGTCCGATTTCCGGGTCGTGCGTCACCATCACGACGGTGTGACCCTCGCGGTGCAAATCCGTCATGAGGCCCATCACCAGGGTTTCATTCACTTCGTCAAGATAGCCGGTGGGCTCATCCGCGAGAATCAAATTGGGCTGATTGATGAGCGCGCGCGCCACGCACACACGCTGCTGCTCGCCGCCGGAAAGCTGCGAGGGCAGGTGGTGCGCGCGCTCGCCCAGGCCCACGCGGCGCAGCGCTTCTTCCGCCTCGCGCTCATCCGAGAGGCTGTGAAAGTATTGCGCCAGCATGACGTTCTCGACCGCCGTCAGGTACGGAACCAGATGGAATTGCTGGAAGACAAAGCCGATTTTTTCCGCCCGGAACCGCGCGAGTTCGGTGCCGGAGAGCGCGGAGATTTCCTTCCCGTCCAGCAGCACGCGCCCGGAGGTAGTCGTATCCAGTCCGCCCAGAATATTCAGCAGCGTGCTCTTGCCCGAGCCCGACGGGCCCATCACCGCGATCCACTCGCCCTTTTCCACGCTGAATGAAACGTGGCGAAGCGCCTCGACCGACGAGCCGTACGATTTCGTTAATTCCTCAACTTCGATGAATGCCAATTTTCGTCTCGCTTAAAGCAAAGAGGTTGTAGGGGCAACCCTCGTGGTTACCCAAGGGCGGCCACGACCCGTCACCAGGAGGCTTTGGGCCGCAGGGCGAGGGCCGCCCCTACAAGCCAATATTCATTCCCCCTTCAAAACCACCGCCGGCCGAATCGCTTTCACAATCCGCACCGGCACCTGCACGGCAATCACGGCCAGCCCCACCGTCAATCCACAAACCGCCGGCAGCGTCCACGCGTGCAAGCTGAGCTTGACCGCAAAAAGCCGCAAGCCCACGCCGCGCGCCAGAAACGCGCCCACCACATATCCCAATGCCCCGCCCAGCAGGCCCAGGCTGGCGCTTTCTGTCATGAAAAGACTCATCAACAGCCGGTCTGCCGCGCCCAGTGCTTTCATCACACCAATATCCTTGCGGCGCTCCAGCACGATGGCGGTCATCGTCGCCATGACGCACAAAGCAATAATAACAAGAATTAAGACCGTTAGGGAAAGCAACAACCAGCGTATGGTTCCCAGGACTTTCCCTTCGGAGTAAACAATCTGCCGAATGGGGCGAACTTCCAGGCCGGGCAGGATGCCGCCGAGGCGACGGACGGCGCTTTCCACGTCCCGAGTCTCGCCGGGAATGCTCAATTGAACCAACGTGACTTTGTCCCGTAGATTCAAAGTCGCTTGCAGAGTAGCGAGAGGCAGAAATACCTGGTCGTCTTCAGAAGCGCCGGTGGTGAGCACGGATAAGATTCGAAAGGTCGAGGAAGAAGGTACTGTCTGCGGCGCCCCCGCTTCCCCAGCAGAGCTCAAAGGACTCACTTGAATCGAATCGCCCGATTTGAGGTAAAGCCTTGAGGCTAATTGTGCCCCGACGATGCATTCTCCTTGCGGTAAATTCGAAGTCACGGCATCGCCCGATTCCCTCCAACCTTGATTCAAGCGGCGCAGCGCACCAAAATCCGCTCCCACCGCCACCACGTTCACAAAACCCGGCAGTCGAGCATCGCCGGCACCAGGCGAAACTCGTACAACGCCATAGAGAACAGGCGCAAAGGAAGTGCCCGGAGTCTCGCGCACAAACTGGTCGAGCGGCTTCAAGCTCGCTTCGTCCATCACCGCACTCTCTCCGACCACACCGGCAGCCTTCGCAGGAGTTGGCGCCACCACAACGTTGGCCCCGTAAGCGCGAAAATCCTCCGTCATCTTTCGGCGCACGTCTCCATAAAGGTTCAGGAGCATGGAGGTGATAGCCGCTCCCACGGCCAGCGAGCCCAGAGCCAGCGCCGCCTGCGAGCGCTTCACGGAGACCGCGCGCCACCAGAGGCGCCAAAACATGGAGGACCGCGCGATCCCCTGAGGGGGCGCTCCGCCGGCAGCAGGTTTGAGCAATTGGGTCATTTCTCGACGAAGTGAATCTCGAATTTCTTGTTGGTAATGAATAGCGCGACGACGTCACCTTCGGCGCCTGCGCCGTGCTCCATCAGCATGCCCTCGGGAAACCACACAAAGCCGCCCGGACCGTAGTTTCCTGCATGAGTAACCAGCGTGCCTTCCAACACATACATGCCGTGGGCGCAGGGATGAGTGTGCCACGTGGTCATGAAGCCGGCAGGATAGCGAATCAGCCGGATTTCCATTCCAGTATCGGGATCCTGAAGCAGAAGCTTGCGAAAATTGCTCTTGCCTAGGACCGCCTGGTGCCGTTCTTCCCACGGCATTGCGGTGGTGTCGATGCCGATCATTTCTGGACGATCCATGTTTATTCTCCCCTCAGGCCTTAACCCAAGTCAGTCGCGCAGGGCCAGCGAGGGTGAAATTCTTAGTGCCCGGCCGAGCGG
>JASHSC010000390.1 GCA_030036915.1 Terriglobia bacterium | reverse complement strand
CCTCACAAGGTTGTAGACGTATGTCTCGGTGCCGGTCTTGCGTAGGCCGATATGATGAGCGTCAATTGCAAATTTCAATGGTATTCTTGAGCTGCTGATACATCCCGATCACGGGCTTCTCTATCCGCTCCCCTGCCTGCACGGCACAGTGAATTCGCGGGGGGCTGCCAATTAAATGGCCAGAATACATATTCTCGAGTCAGCTGTTGGCGGGATCCTACCCCGGGCTGGCTGCATTTTCAATGACCTTCAAAGTCTTTCGCGCGGTTTCGTCCCACGAAAACCGCCGCGCACGCTCAATGCCCTTCCTACGGAGATCCTCTCTCAAGGCATCATCTTCGGTCAGCCGCCGAATCCCATCTGCGATGGCCTCCACGTCGAGGGGATCAACTAATATAGCGGCATTGCCAACTACCTCCGGAAGTGAGCAGACGTTTGAGGTCAGGACCGGCACGCCGCAGGCCATAGCTTCGAGTGGCGGCAGACCGAACCCCTCATACAGTGACGGGAAAACCAATCCATAGGATCCCCGATAAACGTCGGCTAATTCTCCATCATCGGGAGAGCCCACGAATTTCACTCTTCCATTTAGTCCCAAGTTCTTAATCTGCGAATTGATTTCGGCGTCCTGACCTCCGGTGAGAAGCAAGCGAATATTTTCCCGGACTCCGGAAATTGCGTAAGCCCTCAACAAGCGACCAAGATTCTTATGTGGCTTGCGATTTCCAACATATAACAGATATGGAAAGCCTGGATCGAATTTTCCACCCGAAGGAGTGAACGGCAGACCAACGCCATACCCGACTGCGATGATCCTCTCGTCCTTTATTGTAGCCCATTCCTGTACTTCATTTCGGCTGTAGTCGGAACCCGTCAGAACGAAGGAAGCCTTCGTGCAGGCGGGACGCACGACATATTTATAGTAGGCCCGCTTCGCAGGGCTCGAATTCTCCGGAACGTGCAGGTGATTTAAATCGTGAAGCGTGAATACAAATGGGCGAGGCCACCCCATAGGTGAATTGTATCCGGGGCTGAAGAATAAGCCGGGCCTTTTCACCCAGAGTGCTGCCCCGAGCCGTACTGGGTCTAGCGGGTGCCACGGCCGCCCCACTGTCCGAAGGGGCTTGAGGATTGGCAACAGTCTTTCCAATTCTGCTGCAAACCGGCCAATGCCGTGCTTTCCGATCCAGCGAGCGTCAAACAGAATCTCCTTTGCAACCAAAGATAGGCCTTTCCCGAATTGCCATTCATTCGGCTACCGCTACTTCCCACTAATCTGCCAAGCCGCCTTCGCGTAGGCTATGCGCCACACAAACTTTTATTCGGCTCGTGGGGGGTGCGGGTTAGCCGGCTGCTGGCCGCAAGTAAACCCAATATGATCCAAAGGAGAGTGCCAAACTGTCCTTGGAAGAGAAAATCAGCAATGCCTTGAACTAGGAGCGATAGGATCGCCCCCAGCACTCCAAAGCCCAACGTTCGGATGAGCACGTCATCAGAAGATCGGAAGCGTTCCCGGCCCTCGCGCCAAGCCTTGATGACCAGCCAGAAAAATGCCGAAAAACCCAGGATGCCCGTCTCTGCAAGCAATTGCAGGTAAGTGCTGTGGGCTGAGGGCAGGCCCTGGGTATCCCAACCCAAAAAGGCGGGGTAATCAGGGCCGAAAGGCCCCACGAAATTTCCCCAGCCCACGCCTATAATTGGAGAGCTAATGAAATTCTGAATCGCAGTCTGCCATAGCAATAGACGGCCAATTGCGTCACCAGAAATTGCCTGCTCGGTGTGAATTGGGTTTATTACGCCCCTCAGCAGATACAACAAAAATGTGAACGCACCCAAGCCGCACAGGAGTAATATCCTTTTTCGAGCGTTCGGGACGAAATTGATTATCGCCAGAACCAAAATCGATCCAAAGCCGAGAAACCCGCCAAGGCTTTGCGAACTGAGCAAAGCCACAAACCCCAGCCCAAGCGTCCACGCTCCCAGCTTCTTCCATCTCCGCCGGCCCAGCAGAGAGCATGCAAGAGCGAAAGGGAGGACAAGATTTAGATAACCCGCCAGGGAATTCGGATCGCCTAAGAAAGAGGCACTCCTGCCCGCCCACTGCCGAAAATAGGCATCCACGGGGGTAACGTATAACCAAAGCGATCCATATCCGCCGATGATTTGTTGGTAAATTGCAAATATTGCGGTAACCAGGGTCGAAGTGAGCACCACCCATAGGACTTTATGAAGCCGCTCCCGTGTCTCGACCCAGGCCAGTACTACAAAATAAAAACCGACGAACGTGCCGAGAACATATATGTCTCGAACCGACTCATGTGTCAATCCTTTATGCCCGATAATCGTCGTCGCAGCGACCAGGCATAAAAACCAAAGAGAGGCGCGCGACAGCGCGGGACGAAAAATATTCCTTAAACGTGCCTGTCCCCGGGAAAGCTTGCCGGCAAAGAACCCAACAATGACAAGAAAGCGAAGCGCTACGGGCACATCGTGCCCTGGAAGGTCGACGGACAAGATCCACCCGAGCGGAGTCAAAAATATAATCAGTAAGAGAAAAGCCTCACTCTCCATAAAGGAAAGAGCGAGTATCGTGATTCCTCCAAGGATTGCGATGATTAAGGGAGCAGAAAACAGCAGGACTGCAGCCAGAGCGCCTGCCAAGCCCAAGGCCGCCGCAGCCGTGTTTCCTCCAAGATCAGGAAGCAATTTACTTGGGGGGCGTAACTGCGGATTAGGGTATAGGTAGTCCTGGGTGCTTTCAGCCATAATTTGCGAAGGTCTGCGCGATGAACTTCAAGGTTTCTCGTGCACAGCGTTCCCAGCTAAACTCCGCGGCACGGTCAGCCCCTGCAAGGCGCAGGCGGTCCCTCAGGCTATTGTCCTCAAGGGCGTGTCGTATGGTTTCCGCCATTTCTTCCACGGATTTGGGGTCGAAATACTTTAGGACTCCACCCGATACCTCGTGGAAGCAGGAACTATTTGAGACTACGGTTGGTACGCCAGATGCCATGGCTTCCACCATGGGGACACAAAAACCTTCATAAAGAGAGGGAACCACGCAAAGTGCGGCCCCCTTCAGAAGCAAAGCGAGATCTTCGTCGGGCAGCGCTCCGGTAAACACCACTCTTCCGGGGCCGGCGTTTTGGGCAGCCTCTTGCACTGGACCGTAATCCCATCCCAGCGGTCCAGCCAAAACCACTTGATGACGCCAATCTGTCCCTTTTGCCCACAGAATCTGGCAAGCGCGAATCAAGCGATCGAGATTTTTCCGAGGCTGAACCGTGCCATGATGGAAAATATAGGGAACTGTGATGCCATACCGCTCGAAAAGCACGGATTGTTTGCCAGGGTCAGCCGGAGAGAGGTTGAAGGTATTTCGATCATACCCATGATAGATGACCCTGATTTTCTCAGGTGAAACGCCGAATACCTTGACTAAATCTTTCTTGGAAGATTCGGAATTTGTTGTGCACTGAACGGAAAGTTTTACCGCATTTCTCAGCCGAGTTTTCTCCATGAAGTTCGCTAGGCTTCCATAGAAAGGGCTTAATATGGGTGTTGCGTCATGGATAGTTGTGATTACCGGGATTGACCCGAAGGGGCAAGTACGATGTGTCGGCGAGAAGATTATGTCCGCATGAGCGCGTACTGCGGCCATCGTTAGTCCGCCCATCTGCCACAGACGGTGAAAACGCAACAGGCGAGTATCGTAAGTCTTGATATTCGCCGACGTTCCCAAATTAAGCGCATCGTCCGAGTATTCCTTGTCGAAAAAGGGGCAAACGATGATGCCACAGAATTCATTCGCAAGATTCCTGAACTCGCGGAGGAGGTTCTTCGCGTAGTTGTAAATTCCACTGTTGCGGTGGTGGGGCCTCAGAACCCAAGTGTCAAAAGCGATGATCAAGTAATATTGTCCTTCAAGAACTTAGCGTCTCCATGGAAGTCCCGCGCTGCTCCCCCATGCTGCGGCGAATTCGCTGAACATTCCCACCCGGTAAATGTAAACCATAAATATAAGTATACTGATGGTCCCGATAGCGAGTGGCGCCACACTATGTCCTACCAAAAGCGACAAGGCGAGGAGGGTGGTAAAGATAAGACTTGTCTTCGTCCATCCGAGTGGCCGGGGAACAGCCCCGAGGATGCGGTAAAGCCAGTAGATATTCTGGGCCAGCATGACGAACTCCGTAACGATGGTAAGTGCGGCGGCGGCTCGCCAGGAGTATCTGGGAATCAACAACAGATTCCCTATCACATTTACTGCAAGGCAAGCCAGTGTGGTAACCACAAACAAGCGCTCGTGTCCGCCCGCCAATATCAACACATTTAAACCGTAGTTGATGTATCGCAAAATTACCGCCCAGATCAGAATTTCCAGGGCCACGGCGGAATCGGCGTAGCGCGGTCCCAATACAAGCCGCACTGCCGGACCCGCAAAAACCATGGTCGTGAGAACCACGACAAATGCCGCACTTAGCAGCAGCCCCATGGCTCTTTCAAGCCGCCGCCGTTCGTCCGGGCTGTTTACATTACGGGAGAGGGAGGGAAGCAGGCTGTAAAGAATTCCATAAGGTACGAGCTGGAGCGTGCCAAGTGGCCGATAGGCCGCATTGTAAATTCCCGTTGCGTAATCACCGGCGAGCTTGGAAAGCAAGACGACGTCCAGCCGGTCGTAAAGATTTCCTACGAAAGCATAGATGTTGAAGATTGCGCTCTTCTGCAAGAGTTGGCGTAATCCCAGGCCTTTTCTCTCGCTCGTCCGGAATATGAAGAAGTAAATAAGGGCAAGCGCGGCGCAAACTACTGCCGAAATTATTTCCAAAGCGATAATCAACCCCAACGTGCTCCCTCGCGCAAAAAGGATTGCCACGCCGCCCAGGAGAGTCAGGTTGTAAATTAAATCGACTGAGAAATACGGAACATAGCGGTCGACTCCGCGCAGCACCCCCTGAATGACTTCGCTGAATGACCGGGGCACCAAAATCAGCGACAACCATACCGCCGAGGCTAGTACATCGTGCGGATATTTGAGTGCCCAAAGGATTCCCAGCACCACGCCTATGAGCGGGAAAGTGCAGGCAAGGCGAAGTCCCATAAGCTGCGCAGCCAGACCCCATCCTGCCCGTGCATCCTTCGCCGCTTCGCGTGTCAAGTAGTCCGCATAGCCGGACCCCGACGCCACCGAAAGCATTTCTACAACGGCGAATAGGAGTGCGTATACCCCAAACTCACGAGGACCGAGCAGTCGCGCCACAACGAGCACGAAGACCATTCGGCCCATCCCGCGCACAAGCTGCGCGCTGGTTAAGAGGGCGGCATGCGAAATCTTCGGTTCGACAGTTGCTTGGGTTTCCACTCCTTTCACGTATGCTTCGGTTTCCGCGCTGGCCCCTCAGCCCGCGTCCTCTCGCAAATCCCCTGTGCTGGAAGCGCCCAAGAAATTATCCCCTCTGACCTGCTACTTTTGTTGCCACAAGGAATGTCGCGTCGTAAAGCTTCAGTTGACTGGCGGCAAGCAGATCACGCCAATTGTGGAGGTATCCGTGCCGCTGCTGCTGATAACTGCGGCAGAGCTCGTCGTAACGACTACCTTGTAAGTATTTCCCACAGTGCTTGGTCCAATAGAACACACCGGTGCCGACGAATATGGTGTTCCAAAGGTGAACGTTGCTGTGCCCGCTGAAAGCTTAAGCGTCTTGGCAGAAATACCGTTCGGAGACCCACTCAGGGCCGCCGTACCGCTCAACGCCGGGAAGTTTATTTTGGGGAATAAGGTGTACGATCCAGCCGCAAGGCCAAAGCTCAGGTTTCCCCTCCCCGACGACGGTTGAAACCGAAGCCCAACGCCCGGTCCAAGCTCCACATTTACATTTCCGCCACAGACTGAAGAAGGATTTATAACCAAGGCCGAATTTGCGTCGGTCCCGCTGCTTTCAACGTCTTGAAACAGCCAGGCCCTTGGTTGAGACGCGCTCGCATGAAAACATTTACCCGTTAGGTCCAATGATGGAGAATCCAAGTTTGTGCTTCCGGTCGCTGTGCCAGGATTCTGTGCGCCAATGATAGCCCTCGAGCCTCCATAAAGCTCCCAGGATGTGTAGCTTGCCCCTGAAAGGAGTTGCGTTGTTGTTATATTGGTCGGATTTCCGTGCGTAGTGCTGTCGGGCCCTAGTGAGAAGTAATCGCCGGAGACTTGCAGATAGCTTGTCGAATCCGTCGTGAATCCCGTTTGTCCCGAGCCGCCGCTCTGCTCGCAGTGTACGACGCCCTGGACCTGCATGATTGCGGCATTCGTCAAAGTTCCGCATGTCCCGGTGCTGCCCAGATTGATATGAATCGAGACCACCTCATTGTCCAGCAACAAACCGGCAGATGGAGAGTAACCCTCAAGGGCCATTGCCGTCTGTCCCGCATCGGCATTCAGCCAAAGTGTCAGGTTGCCGTACCCGAATGTTGCAAGTGATGAGGGGTTGGCATTCTGGAACAGCACGTCAGTGGTATTATTGGCGATTTCCATCCCCGGGATGCTGAAGCGTTCGTTGAAGAGCTCGATTGCTTCGTTCCACCACCCAATTCCCCCGGGACCTACGAATCCTTGAATGGCGACGTTCGATTCCCACCCGGTTATATCGTGCGTTTTCACTCCACATGTGCTTGGGGTGCTAGTTCCGAGAATGGTGAGATCGAACAACCCGCCTCCTTTCGTGCTTGCTTGACCTGAATTAAACGGGTCGGAAGTCCAATCAATCACGCACCCGGTCGACAACGCCGACTGAAGAATTGTAACACCCCGACCTGCTCCCCGAACGGTCAGCATGGGAGAGGTAAAATCGATCGTGCTGGAAATTGTGTAGGTTCCCGCCCCGATAGAGATTACGCCGCAGTGGCGAAAAGTTTGATGGACGTTGAGCGCTGGTATGGTGCAACTTAGCAGATGGTTGTAGGCAGTTATGATATCGGCAACGGCTGTGCCCCAACTGAGGCCGTTGCTTGAATCCGAGCCTTCTTGGCTCACATATTGAACGGCGTCGACAATTGCGGGCGCCATCGCCACTTTGGCCAATGACGAGGTAAGCTGCCCTTGGGCAGTTTGCGCTTGAAGCGTTTGAGGACTCCCAAGCCAGAAAACGAAAACATAACAAGTTCTGACAACGGAAAACTGCAATTTAAGTCTTTTCATGGAGAAAACGTACCTCTCCGCACAGCCCCTGACATGTTGATAGTTAGGCGGATACTGCGGGCACCTGAAGCTGCGGGGGGGGTGCGCCAGCTTCGGTCCTGCGGACGAGTTCCAGGTCTGCTTCCACCATCATTTTGATGAGTTCCTCGAAGCTGACCTGCGGCACCCAGCCGAGTTTTTCGCGGGCCTTTGTGGCGTCTCCACACAGGAAGTCGACTTCGGCGGGGCGAATCAGCTTGGGATCGATTTCAACGTAATCCTGCCAGTTCAGGCCGGCTGCTTTGAACGCTGCTTCTAGTAAATCCCTGACGCTGTGGGGTATTCCCGTTGCCAGCACGAAGTCCTCCGGCTCGCGGTGCTGAAGGATCATCCACATGGCGCGGACGTAGTCCCCGGCGAAGCCCCAATCGCGCTTCGCGTCGAGATTGCCCATCAGGAGTTTTTTGGCCAGGCCACATTTGATTCTGGCCACCTGATAAGTCACCTTGCGCGTGACAAATTGTAGACCGCGGCGGGGGGACTCATGATTGAAACCGATCGCCGAGCACGCGTACATTCCGTAGCTCTCGCGATAGTTCACGGTGATGTGATAACCAAATACTTTGGCAACGCCATAGGGGCTGCGGGGATGGAACGGCGTCTTCTCCGTTTGAGGGGTTTCGCGCACTTTGCCAAACATCTCAGAACTTGATGCCTGAAGGAATTTTGCCTTGGGGTAGTGCTTGCGGATGGCTTCCAAAATGCGAATTACGCCGAGGCCGGTCACGTCTCCGGTCAGCACAGGCTGAGTGTACGAGACAGGGACGAAGCTCTGCGCGGCCATGTTGTAAACTTCGTCGGGCTGAACCGTGCTGATTACGCCATCCAAGGACGACTGGTCCGTCAGGTCGCCTTCCACCAATTCGATATCGTGCATGAACGGAGCAATGCGCTCATACTTCTCGACGCTGCTGCGGCGAATCAGCCCATATACCTTGTACCCCTTGCCCAGCAGAAATTCCGCCAGATATGAGCCGTCCTGCCCGGTTACTCCGGTGATCAATGCACGCATTTTTTCTCCAATTAGCTTGAATTGCTTGGCAGAGTTATTCCTGCGCCTTGGTAAATCTAGAGGACGTTGAATATATTCCTAATCCGCACACCCTCGTAGTGACTGATTGATCGGCTTGGGCTACGACCCGCCAAGCCATCATGGGTGGGGCAACGCCTGCTTAAATGACTGACGTCGCCAACCGGCGGAAACTGTCCCCATTGCAGCCGACTTTGACCTCTTTGGAGAATCGGCCCATACCTCATCTAGGACTTTTTGTTGGAAACCTGCAGCTCCGCCCTGTCAGTTACAGTGGTATTTGTGACCTAACCGGTGATGTTTCAACAGGTTATGCTGTCGTCTCACAAATTACGGGTGAATCGTCCTATTGCCAGATGGAAAAGCCACTGAACAAAATCGAAGATAGCTGACGCACACCAAAGTATTTAGAGCTCTAATTGTCATTCTCTGAATTCCGCCCCTTTGTGCTCATTGTTGCACTGTTCACTCTGGATTCAGGATCATGCTTGAACCCATTTCGAGAGCTCCATGGAATTGCCACTTTGATGGTGTGATAGATTTCCTGTGCAAGGATCTTGCCTGGATCCTGAGGGTCGGTCTGCTCCCATTTTATTCGGCCGAATAGCCATGCCACGCCACACATGAAAGCCAGCGTTGCCCCCAGGAGTGTAATAATCGTGCGAGGGGGGTAAGATTTTTTTTCCGGAAGGTTGGGAGGGTCGAGTACTTTCACAGTCGGAATTTCTTTCGCTTCCTGCACCTTTGCCAGTTCGTACTCCTGGGTCAACGTCTCAAATACGGTTTCCTCCACCCTGGAATTTCGGTATAAGTCCGCATACTTCACGCCGAGCAATGGCAACTTGCGGATCGAGGGATAAAGCGAATCGTTGGGCGACGCATTTCCTGTAGAAGTACTATCGTCCTGCCCGCCGACTTTTCGAAGTTGATCCTGCAATTCACCAATGCGAGCCTGCAGGGCGCGAACGCGGACGTTTGTGTCCGCATAAATTTGCCTAAGGCCCTCCAACTCCGATTGCGCAGCAATAAGCTGGCCCTGAAGAGTCGCGGCGGCATCGACCATGGCTTTGCCTTGTTCCTTGATGTCGATGGTCGTGTTCTTGCTTGCATACAGGCTGAACTCTTTTTCCGCTGCTTCCAAGTCCTGGCTGACGGCGTGCAGGCGCCCTTCCAGGAAGATTCGTTCGCGACGCGCCGAGGAGGTGCTCACCTCGGCCACCAGGCGGTTCAGTTCGTCAATGTATGCTTGCGCCATTGCTTGGGCACGCTGCGGGCTATCACAGCGCCAAGACAGACCGCAATTATCGGTCACGGTAATGGTGATGATTTGGCTCTTTCGATCGATGGAAACGTCAGTCCGCTTGTCCAGGGTTTTGCGGGCATCCTCTAATCGGTGGACCTTGTAGACCTTTTCCAGGTCAAATCGCCGGACGACATCATCCTCGGCAGACCAACTGGTAAGTATGCCGGCCAGCAGGTCGCTGTTGCTCCTCATTCCCAGCAGTTGGCTGGCGATTCCACCCAGATTGCCTGCCCCACCGGTCAACGCTGACGCAGCCATAGCGAGCCCGGAGGCTGACTGATTGTCGGGTGGCATCAAACGCGCAACGGATTGAAAGCGGTTGGGGATGAGAAGGGCGAAAAAGGCAGAAAGCACGAACCCCACTCCCGCGACGCGCGCCAAGAACCGGCGGTTCTCCCAGATGACGCGAAGGTGGGCAATGGTTTTCGCACCGGATGGGTGGTTTGCCGGATTTTGGCCAATCTCGGGTCCGGCTGTGAGCACATCGCCGTTCCCCGGGCCCATCGAGATGGAGGCTTCGAGGTCCGAAAGGTCGGGCGGGGTTTTAGGATTCGTTCCCTTCATATCGATCCTGCTTGCGGCCTAAACGCCGTGGGGTGAAGGGCTTCATTCGCAGGCCGCAATATTCGCATAAACACCTTGTTTGTTAAGATGTTGCGTGTCCGCTATTCCTGACGCTCGTCTGTGATTCATTACGCTCGTTCCTATCGATTTCTCTAGTCACAGCCTATTGGGGTCGTCCGTAAAGGGCTTCTCGGCGCCAGTGCGATTACGAGTTTAACAGTTTACCACAGCGAGAACCTCCAGCCCCCCTCTCTGTTTAGTGTTTCCCTTATGGGATAATCGCGGCCGTGATTGCTCCCGCCTCGGCGATCTGGGCCAAGGCAATGACGTTCTTCCAACGCGTGTCACCAATCACCGGCTTTTCCGGTACCACAATCGTGTCGCCCGGGCGAACCGGGGCCGAGAGGATGCTATTGGACCACCACCCTCCTTGGTGGCGGCTCGTGATTTCTCCGTCCGCGCGGACAATAAATACATTGCTGCGGTCAGCCAGCCGTGTTGGCCCACCCCCTTGAGAGAGATACCAGCCGGCGTTCTTTCCCGGCACATAGGTCACGGCGTTGGAATTGTAAACCTGTCCAATCACCAGCACCATTCCCGGCTCCTTGGGAATTTCAAGTATATCTCCGTCGCGCACCTCAATGTCCTGCGGGGAATTTTCGAACCCCTTCAGGCCAGGCCGCATCCGAACCACCATTCGGCCACTAACGGGGGCGCGCCTTAGCGCCTCTAAAACGCGCTGTTGTTGTTGGGCCGCCTCCTGCGCCAGTTGGGCTTGCTCCGAGCCTGTGGTCTGCAACGAGGTTTTTATCGTGGTGCCTTCCTGCTCCGTACGTTGGATGAGGTCATCCCGGCTCTTTTCTTGCAGCTCACGAACCGACCGGCGAGTAAAAATAGCGCCTTGGGGGTAGGCGGTGGACAACAAGCCGCCGGCGCGCTTTATGACGGAGCTTAAATGCTCTCCCGGCCTTATGCCGTAGACGCCCGGATTCTTGAATTCACCTCTCAAAGTAATCGAGGCACCAAGATCTTTCCAGCCCGGAAGTTGCGGGACGGTAAGAACGTCTCCGTCCTTAAGGCGAAAGTTCGAATTCGGATTGCTGGACAGCGCTAACAAGTCGACGCGCTGGTGCTCCCCTCCGGGGGGCGCGCCGGTGAGTGGGTAGTACCGCGTCAAATCTCCGTCTGCAAGGTCCGCGCTTCGCTTCGGTCCGCCCGCCGCACTCAGCAAGTCCGCCACGCGCATGTCATCGCCCAGCGGATAGCGGCCAGGATTGGCGACTTCACCGCGGATGTAAGCACTCGGCGGATCCAAGCGGTAAGGACTGCTGTGGACCAAGATGCGGTCACGCGGCTGCACCAGAACGTTATCCATCGGGTCGGCATTCAGCGCATCGGCCAGATTAACATTCAAGATTTTGAGCGACCCGTCCGGCTGCAAACGGAACAATTGTGCGGAATCGAGGGATGCATCCGGTAACAATCCTCCCGCCTGATAAATTGCGTCACGCAGATGCATTTGCCCCGACGTCCGATATTGTCCCGGGTTTCGCACATCGCCGGACACCCAGAAGATCGGCGCGGGTTCCAAATCGTAGCGCCCAAGAATGCGCACGGTATCGAGTGGAGCGAGCTTGGGCGAAGTCGCAGGGGAGGCCAGTGCCGCCTGTAAGTCGAAACTCTCCACCTCCGGCCGCCAGTCGGGGGGGCGCAGGCGGATAATCTCCGCATAGTGCTCGGCGGGTTCGGGCAAAAGGTCCTTGTAGGAGGACACCAAGTCGGTCAAGCGCATGTCCGGCGTATAGGCATACCGGCCCGGCCTCAAGACGTGCCCTTGTAGATAGACGGCGGAGGTGTTGTAGGAAGCGATGGGAAAGATGTGGATTGCGTCACCGTCCTGCACCTTAAACGCTGCGAGCTGGCTCCGCACAGCCTGCGGGTCGCCGGCATCGTCCAGATTCACGCTCAACATGGTGCGCGTATCATGGGCTTCCAGACGCTGAACCTCGATGTGCCGCAGAGCCGCCGAGGGAAGTACACCTCCGGCCAGATCCAGCACCTCGGCGAGATTTTTCTCGTCGCGCAGCTCGTATACGGCAGGCCGGCGTACCATGCCGTCAATCGTCACCTGCGGGCCGACGGGGGGGACGAGAAGCGTATCGCCATTCTCCAGGTTTTTAAGGTCGCCGCGGACGCCGTGCAGCAACAAATCGTATGCATCCACCTCTTCGATAAGCTGGCCGCTGCGGAAGTGGCGCAAATGCCGGAGCGACCCACGCGGCGTAATTCCTCCCGCGGCAAACAGGGCATTGAGGGGCGTGGATAGCGAACTGACGTCGTAGGCTCCCTCGGAAACCACATCGCCCACCACATAAACACGCACGGTGCGCAGCCGCGCGAGCGATACATCCGCGGACACGTCGCGGTACTGCGTGCGGAGCAGTCGCTGGACGTCCTCTTGCACATCGCCCAGCCTTCTGCCGGTTACCATTACCGGCCCGGCTTCAGGCAGTAACAGGCGGCCCTCGCGGTCAACCTGTCGAAAGAACCGCTGCGAGACACCTCCCCAAAGATCGATGGTCAACCCGTCGCCGGGACCCAGGACGTAATCCGGTCCGGCTGGAAGGTCCATGGGAATCCCCAGGCTTGCGCGCTGGTGGCGAAATACGTCGAGGCCGAAGCGCTCCAATCGACCGGTGGTTGGCGCAGCTTGCATATACAGATCGTAAAGTGACGGTATGTAGGCGTAGGGCTCAGGTACCTTCTCCATCACCACGGGCTCGGGGGTTAAATTTGGCCTCGGCTGACGCGGTGAGACCATAGTTCGCTGGGTCTGCCTGTAGGGGTTCTCGGGCAAAACCGGAGGAATGTTCGCTGTCACTTCTCCCAGCTCCGTGGGTTGGACTCCCTCCGATTGCGGGTTCGCGCGTGATTGCGGGTTCGTGGAGGTAAGGGAGGTAATACTTGCAGTCATGAGCGAATCCGACAAATCGGGCCGTTGCTGCAGGTCAGGGGGAGGGCCCGTCATTTCCGGCTGCGATGGCATTTGGGCTGGATTCGGGGCTTGTTCGCGGCGATTGGAGGAGGCAGGGCAGCCCTCCTCATCCAAGTAGGGGTCGCATTCTTCCGGTTCTTCCGGCTCCGAAGCCTCCAATTCCTGTTCTACGGTCGTTGTTGGCCTGCTTGCCTGCATCCGGCAATTTGCCAGGTTATTTTCGGTGCCATTTTCAGTGTTATTTTCAGGTCCGCACGCCGCTTGAGGGCCTACGGGCATATTTGCCATTTCGGTGTTTGTGGAGTGCGCCAGGCGCTCCGCCCTGGCACGCATCATCAGTTCCTGCTCTTTCCCCTTCGCCGACAGGGGATTCAACTCTGGCGTCAAATAACCGTACCGCTGCAATAGTCGAGTGGCCAGACCCCGGAAACGTGCGTCGTTGTCCAGCCGATCCAGTATGGCGGTGTCCGTCATGTCCTCTTCGGCGATAATTTGCCCACGCTCAATTGCTTGTTTGGCCATTAAACGCTTCAGTTCCACCATCAAGCCAGAGTCTTTTTTCAATACCTCGCGAATCTCATCGGCAGAAGCGGAAACCATCTCCAGATTATCCGTTGCCCAGTCGGTGACGTGTTCCTGCCTCGGTTGTGGCTCCGCTGTTTCCAGGCCCACAGTCTTTTGAGGTTGTTCCTGTCCCGAGGTTCGATCTTGCCGCTGCTGTGCCTCCGGTCTCTGCTGGTCTTGCGCAAGAACAGTCCCCAAACATCCAAGCAAAAATATTACTAATCCGATTGTGACGAACTGCCGCTCGCGCCAGTGCTTTTCGTGAGCCGGGGAAGCCACGAGGCCTTTGCGGCGGAAAAATGTCTGGTGAAACATTATTGATTACTCCTTCGTTGGAGCCGATGAGCTTATGTCACTCCGCAAATCGGGCTGCCCTTCCTCCGCAGAATACCCAGGATGGCTTCTTCCGAGGCCTCGACATCGTGTGAGTGAATGTTGAGCGATGCCCAGTAGTGAACAGAGTAGTTATGGTGAGGCGCAACGGCAATCACCCGAATGTCCGGCCACTGACGAAGGACGACATCGCATATGCTCGGCCGTTCGCCCAGCTTCTCCTGGGCGATGACCACGACATCTGGGTTTGTTCTCTCTATGCTGGCTGGGATGTCCGCCTCGTCGGAGACTTCTCCCACGACTTGGATGTCAGGTTGGTCAGTAAAGGTTGTGAGAATCAACTCACGCATTAGCCGCGGACGATTGGCCACCAGAACACGGATGGGCTTATTCTTCATACCCCTCTCTTACTCTGCAAGAGCATCATTATCACTCGTTTACATCAACGTGAAAAAGGGCCAATGAGGTACTATGGAAGAGGACTAAAAACGATCTAACATCCGATACCCCATGCGCCCCAACAGACTAATTTCGGACTAATTCAGGGACAAGACGCTGAACTGGCGGTTCTCGCGAGCTGGTTTCGTGAGGCTAGACGATCGCCGTGTATCCTGAAGCGCGCGCGGCGGCGACGGCGTCGTGGCGGCTCACCGCTTCCACTTGCTTCATGATGCGGTGCATGTGATTCTTGATGGTGAACTCGGAAAGATTCAGAAGAGACGCAATTTCTTTGTTGGTCAGGCCTTTGGCGACAAGGGAAATCAACTGTTGCTGGCGGATCGTGAGACCGGGCAGGGGACGGCGGCGGACCTGAACGGGAGTTTCCTTGGCCACGCGGGCCATCACCCGGAACAGCGCAAGGCAGAGGCGCGGTGGGCAAGTCGCCTCGCCTCGGGCGGCGGCGCGCACGGCCTGCACCACGTCATTGGCAGAAGCGTCATTCAGCAGATAGCCCGAGACTCCCAGCCGCACCGCCCGGAAGAATTGTTCCTCATTCTCTTCCATGCCGATCAGCACGGTCCCTACGGCGCAATTCGCCTCCTGCGCTTCCTTGAAGCGTGCGCTCAGTTTTTCGAGGAGCTGGAGATCGTCCAGAACTAGGATGTCGCACTGGGAATCGAGAACCTGTGAGGCGCCGTCGGAGCAACCTTCGCCGGCCACGCACATATCCGACCGCTTCCGAAAGAGCCGAACCAGGGTCTGCCGAACAAGGCGGTTCTCTACCAAAAAGGAGACGCGCGTCAAATCATCGGGGAGTTTGTGTCCCGATCCTGCCATCACTCCTCCATCCGCTTCCGCCCCCAAGAAGCCCCCAGTGTTGCGTAAAGGTTGCGCTACCTTATGATAAAATCGTCTTAAATTATAGAAATGCAGCAAGTTGTTGTCAAGGAATGTAAAGCAATTTTCACAAAGTGACTAACGGAACGCTCATTCATGGGGGAGGGGGTCAATTTGGGGATGGCTGCTCGGTCCGATCAATCACCATCATCGCCACTGGTCCAGTGCTCTTTTCTAGCTTTAATCCAAGTTGTTCTTGCAGTGCCATCACAAGGGACGGGCTAGCCTCGGCGGGGGTGCTGCCAACCTCTGCCGACTCGGCGTCGCCTGCTCCTGTAGCTGGGGCACCTTGCATCTGTCGCGGGTTGACACGATAGGCCAATGCTCCTGACTGCGCAAAACGGACGCAGCGGAGCTGAGAACTAGAGTTGCGCCAGGACCAACAGAAGCCACAAACTCTTTCCACCCGGCTCGCGCAGAATAGTTCCCGTCGCGATATTCGAGTTGGCACGGACACGTCACACCAGAAAATTGAGCACGGTACACAACGCCGATTTTCATGGTTGGCAAATTTCCGGCACCCGGTGGGAAAATCACATTCTCGGTGACCGCCACGAGCGAGAGCGGCGGGCCGTTAAGAATCACGACCAACCTGCCTTTGAGCGCATCAACCTTCGAAGCGAGGTTGGCGACAACCCGGGATCATACGGAGCAGGTGCGATGCCGGATGCGGCGCGAGCCGTCCCGGTTCTGGATGGGAGTGGCGATAACATTCTTGATCATGGTGACCGTGTAGTCGCCCGGGGGAATAACCTCCAGGAAGCCATCCGGGAGTTAGGCCACTTCGCTTTGGCCCATGGTGCGGGAGAACAAGTCATGCATGCCTGCATATCTTCGGAACAGTCGCCACCCGACCAATCGGCGTTCGAGTGAGAAGACGGAATTGTCGGTAGTAACCGCATTGCAGTCAACGTGTTAAGATCCTCAGCGGTATGAGGCGGCCCCTAGTTTGGGGTATGTGATAGCCTAAAGCAACTATCTCCAGCAAGGGGTCTTGCACGATGCTGAGTATAAAGAAGATTCTTTTGCCGGTGGACATCCCGGTTTCTTCATTCCGTGTCCTTCATCAAGCTGCGACATTGGCTCGCCATTTCAAATCAGAAATCGTGGTACTGCACGTGGCGACAGCACTAAGCCATTCCGCAGGGGTGCCGGAAGACGCCCGCGAGATGGCTCGCTGGGACTTGCGGGCGGCGATCATTCGACAGGCCCAGAATCAGGATGACCCCTCTCTTGGGCCGGAGCTTGAGGGCCTTTCGATTCAGAGCAAGGTGGCCACCGGCGAAGTGGCCAAGGCCATTGTCCAGACGGCTGGGGAGGTGAGAGCCAACCTGATCATGATGCCGTCGCATAGCTTCACCTTCTACCAGTTTCTGCTGGGCTCCGTAACCGCAAAAGTTTTACATGGGACGGAGTGCCCGGTCTGGACCGGAGCGCACGTGGAAGCATCGCCAGGGCGGGAATTTGAGATCCGCAATGTCCTGTGCGCGGTCGAGCTCGGCCCCCGTGCCAAAATAATCGTGTCATGGGGCGCCCAAATGGCCGCCGAATTTGGAGCTCGTCTTACGCTTGCTAACGTCACTGCCGGAGTGGAGTTGTGGGGGGCCGGCGGCAATTACGTCGATCAAAGGTGGAAAAATGAGCTCGTCGCCAACGCTTCCCAGCAAATGGCACAGCTCCAGCAAGAAACGGGAGTTAAGGCCGAGTTATTCATCGGCAGCGGTGACGTGCCCAAGGTGCTCAGCGATGCTGCCAAGCAAACGAAGGCGGATTTACTGGTTACCGGTTGCTACCCTTATGGCGGCCACCTGCGAACCCACGGCTACGCAATCATTTGCGCGGTGCCGATTCCGGTTCTGAGCGTGTAGAGGCGGAATGGGGCTCGATCTTGGGAGCACAAGGTACACTTGTGTCCCTGCCTTGATTCAAAAGTAGTAGAATAGGAATCGGGTTACCTAAAACTGAAAAGATTACTTGCGCAGGCTTGTTCCTGGGTGACAAAGATCATAATTTCCCTACGTATCCGCATCTTGCTGAGCCCCGCACAACGGTCGTCATACAAGGATTCGGAACGGAGATAAGGAGAATCCGATTGACCGCTGACATAAACGAGCATTCAGCCATCCGCCCAGACCATCAAGTCCCGATTCATGTCCCCACAGATTCCCAACATAAAGGCCTGCACTTCCTCATGTGGATCCTGCTGCTCCTGATCGTGGCGGTTCCACTATTGCTCGTCTTACGCCACCGGGAGGAAGCGAAACATGCGGCGGCCGCGCGCCACATCACGGCGGGGGTCACGATTACGAGTGCGACGGCGGAAAAGGGTGAAATCGGCGTGTACCTCGACGCAATCGGCACCGTTACCCCGGTCTATACCGATTCGATTACCAGCCAGGTGAATGGCCTGATCGTTGCCGTGCATTACACGGAGGGGCAGCTGGTGCGAAAGGACGACCCCTTGGTGGACATCGACACGCGCCCGTACAGCGCGAGTCTTTTGCAGGCACAAGGGGCTCTGGAGCGCGACCAGAGTGTGTTGGCCCAGGCGCAAATGGACCTGGAACGCTATCGTGCCGCGTGGGCACGCAATGCTATTGCCAAGCAAACCTTGGATGACCAGGAGAAGCTGGTCATGCAGTACGAGGGTACGGTCAAGAACGACCAGGGAACGGTGCAATATGACCAAGTCCAGTTGGACTTCTGCCATATCACCGCTCCAATCCCCGGTCGCCTGGGCCTGAGGCTAGTGGACCCGGGCAACGTGGTGCAATCCGATGGAAATGTAACCCTTGCCGTCATTACCCAGCTCGAGCCCATCACGGTTATTTTCACCATTCCGGAAGACAGTCTGGGCCAGGTCGTAGCCCGCCTCAACGCGGGGGCCAAGCTCCCCGTTGATGCCTTCGATCGCACGGCGCAAACCAAGATTGCCAGCGGGGCGCTGTTGACGATTGACAACCAAATCGACACAACCACCGGCACCGTAAAGGGGCGAGCGCTCTTTTCCAACACCCATGATGTACTCTTTCCCAATCAGTTCGTAAACACACGCCTGCTGGTGGATACGCACTCGGGAGTGACCCTCGTTCCCTCCTCCACCGTGCAACAAAATGGCCAGGCCTCTTTTGTGTATGTGATTCAAAACGACGTTGCTCGCATGCGCAGCGTCAAGACGGGGGTCACCAGCGGCGGGGTGACGGAGGTCGAGGACATTAACCCTGGAGAAGTGGTGGCCAACAGCAGCTTCGATAAGTTGCAGGACAACACGGCCGTGGTCATTTCGAACAAGCCCGTGGCGGCCGGCGTGGCAGGGATCAGTGCGCCGTGAGCCCCTCTCGTCCTTTTATTCTGCGGCCCGTAGCTACGGCTTTGCTGATGGTGGCCATCCTCCTGGTCGGCATCGTCGGATTTACGCAACTGCCGGTATCCGCCCTGCCGGAAGTTGATTATCCCACCATCCAAGTGCTCACCTTTTATCCCGGCGCCAGCCCCACGGTGATGGCGACCACGGTGACCGCACCCCTAGAGCGTCAATTCGGCGAACTTCAAGGCTTGAGCCAGATGACCTCGACCAGCTCCGGCGGCACTTCCGTTATCGTGCTGCAAT